>OMSV01000102.1 GCA_900290385.1 Syntrophobacter sp. SbD2
GAATGCGGCTCGTCCTTCAAGGACTTCTGCGCATCTGGGCTGACCTTCCTTTTCCTGGCCGCCCTCAGGCGCGCCTTGCGGAGCGCTTCGACCTGCCTCCCTCTTCCTGCGCTCGGTGGAAAATACCTTGCCCTCGCAGCTACGGGCACTGTCGCCGACCTCGTACCGCTGGTTTCGGCAAACCGGATTCTCGCCCGAAGCGGTCTGCGCAATCTCAACGCAAATGGCTGCGCCCCGCTTTCATACCTGGCTGCCGCTGCCGGTTTGGCCGGTAAGACCTTGACTGCGGGCCACATCGGCTTCTATTTGGGTCCGCGTATAAATGCCGCAGGGCGGGTCTCCGAGGGACAAATAGCATACGATCTGCTCACCTCGGACCAGCCGTCCCGATTGGTCCGGCTGGCGCGGGAGCTTGACAACCTGAATGCGCAAAGGCAGGCGCAAGAGGAAAAAATAGTGAGTCAAATCCGCACCCGTCTGGCACAATGTCCTCCCACCGGCAGGACGCTCGTTTTGGGAAACGCTCAGTGGCAGCCGGGGGTTGTGGGCATTGCTGCTTCCAGGGTCCAGCAGGACCTCTATTATGCTCCTGTAGTGATATTGTCGATAGACGAGGGTAACGGGATTGCGAGGGGTTCGGCCAGGAGCATTCCGGGTTTCGACGTTCACCACGCGCTTTCGATGTGTGCTGATCTGCTCGTTAAATGGGGAGGCCACAGAGCGGCGGCCGGTCTGACACTGGCTGCAGACCGCATCGATGAGTTCGCAGACCGCTTCGAGGAGATTGCCCGGCAGTATCCGGCGGAAATTTTCGTCCCGTATGGGAAAGTCGATCTGCAGTTACCTTTGGCCCTTGCCGGACCCGAACTGGTCCAGGCGCTCGAGCAACTCGAGCCCCACGGGATGGGTAATTCGGCCCCGGTTTTTGCCCAGCGCGGCGCCCGGCTCAACTCCGTAAGAACATTCGGAAAAGAACAAAACCATCTGAAGATAGGGCTTGAAAACGGCCTGGAAGCAATCTGGTGGCGTGGCGCGCAACGCTTCTCCGCAAAGTCACACGACAGGGAAAACAAATCTGGATCTGGTCCGGGGCAGAGTGTGGATATGGTTTTCCACGTAGGATGGAACGGCTTCCATAGAAAGACGATGCTCGAGATCCTGGAGCTCGGGACGCTCTTTTAAAACTTTTTCAGGCAGAACTGCTTTCCCGAAGCTTCAAAACCTCCAAGTGTCTTTTGTTCATGTTTTCGTGAATTTTCTCCTGGAGCCTGACAGCGTTTTTTCCATTAACCTTTCTTATTATCCCGGCCGACCTGAGTATGCTTGTCGGGTCTCCCATGTCGGCTATCTGCTGGGCGAAACAGCTTGCAGCCTTGAAATCCTCTATCACCCGGTACTCATCGCAAGGAATGAAGGATTCAAGCAGCACGTAGGCGATTTCAAGCCAGTGCTGCGTATCGCCCCCGGGATCGTTCGCAAGTTCACAAAATATGGCCTCCCTGATTTGCTCCTTTGGACAGGGAAGTTCGGAATCCATCCCTATCGGCCCCCTCATCTCTTCGAGCACCTGCAAGTAGGCGCAAATAATACGAGATCTTTGCTCCAGGGTTGAATCCGGGCAGTACCCGCATTCTTCCCCGTCCTCTGCCCTGGCGCCCTTGAGAAAGGCTTCCGGGCAGTTGAACAATCTTGTGGCGCGGAAGTGACCGCTGGTGATTTCCATCGCAAAACTCCTGGCTGGAGAAAAACCGGACGACTGATGACTTTAAAAGACATCGGATTTGGCCGGATACGCATGGCCTACCGTGATGGAACCCAGTATATTCAAGGTATGTAGGAATTAAATAGGGTAAGGGCCCTATTCATAGGTAGGAAGCACGGTATTTATTGAGCTGACAAAATACATAATCCGGAAGACCCGGAATTACCATGCAATATTAGGCAGATACAAAAAGAGAAAAGGAGAGTCAGGAAAGGAGGAGGACAAAACCTGACTCTCCCAAGGAGGAAAGAAAAGAATGTCTTTCCGCTAATAATTATAACGCGCCCGTCAATAGTGAAGATTCACCGGCTTTTTTCTTTCACGACGATTCATGGCTCATTTTTCTTGCACTGACGATTCCCATTCCATCAATAAGCGTTTCATGTTCCACATTGATATCTGTAAACCCGGCGTTCCCGAGCATTTCCTGATGCTCTTTTTCCGTATAGGCTTTCCCATCCTCGTAGAAGTTAAGAAAAACGAGCCCCATACCCAATGAAGACGGTGGTGATAAACAGGAATTCTCTAAAATACTTCCAATGATATAGATCTTTCCTCCTGGCGCCATGGCTTGCCCTATATTGATTACGGCCATCTGCGCCTGTTTGCTGGAAATTGTCTGAATGAAGGCTCGAAGGATTGCGATATCATAGTGCCCCGGGGGAGTATTCGAGCAAAGATCGGTTGCCTCGACGCTGATTCTGTCGGACATTGCGGCTTTGTCTATAAAATATTTGCTCACCCGCGCCACTCTGGGCAGGTCCGCGACCGTTGCTCGGATTATAGGGAACTTCTCGCAAATCCCGATGGACACACCTCCTGTGCCGCCCCCGGCATCCAGAAACCGCTCACACTGCGAGAAGTCCAGCTTCACTGCGAGTTCCCTGCCAGACCTGATGCTGCTGTGGAATTGGCTGCCGAAAAAATTAAACAGTTCTTCATCGGGTAAGGTCTTCCAATCGATTTTGAGCGTGGGCTTTCCCTCTCGAATACTCTCTGCCGTGTTCATTGCGGCATGCCACAGCTTGCGATGGAATCCGCTCAATCCGCCCATATAATCCGGACGTCCGCGCACCAGGTATTTGTCTGCTTCTTCGGTGTTAGAGAAAATTCCGTCTTCAACCGTTAGAAGGCCGGCTGCCACCAAAGCATAGAGCAGGGGCGAAAGCTTGGTCGCCTGGACGCTCAACGATTCAGAAAGGGCAATGGCGTCCATGGGACCGTCCTTAAGCGGCGTAAAAAGGTCCAACTCCATTCCAGCCAACATCGCAAACGGCGGATAAACCGCATAGGCATTGCGCATAACAATAGTGGGACTGATTCCGGTGTTGCTCTGTGCAACCATCTTCTCCCTCCCTGAAATGATTAACGGCAAATGATTTTGAACTTGACAGGAGCAGACCCTTTCTATAACCGATCAATTATTCGCTGTAAAAAGAAAGGTTTTGATGTGTATGATCGAAAAAATCGAACGAAGGAATCAACGTGGAACTACGTCAGCTAAAGACATTCCTGATGGTCGCAAAGCTCCTCAGTTTCAACCGGGCGGCCGATGCCTTGAACTATGCCCAATCGACCGTGTCGGTCCAAATTCGGGGGCTGGAGGAGGAGTTCGGCGTACCGCTTTTCGATCGGCTGGGTAAACATGTTGTTCTGACGGAGGCCGGGCAGGTCCTGATGCGCTACGCACGGAAAATGCTCGACATAGAGGAAGAGACTCATTCCGAAGTTGCCGGTCACACACTGTCCCAAGGCTCTCTTAGCGTTCGGATTCCGCAGAGTCTCGGCACTTATTTCCTGCCGGCCATCTTGCAACGATTCCACCCCCGGTACCCGAATGTGGGCTTCGATATCAACAGTTGTGCCTTCCATTTGCTGGAACACGAGCTCAAAAGCGGAGTCACGGATGTAGCTTTTCTACTGGCGGAATCGATTAATGCCAGGGACCTCAGATGCGAAGTCCTGGGTGTGCTGCCGCTTGTAATTGTGGCAAAGCCCGGCCATCCTCTGGCCGGGCGGTCGTCTATGGCCGTCGAGGACCTTAAGGGAGAGGCTATCATCTTGCCAAAGCATGATTGCAGCTACAGGATGGTCTTTGAACAGATACTGACTGAAAAAAGAATAAAAACCGCATCCATCATAGAAATGAATACTATTGAGGCCATCAAGCAATGCGTGATGAGGGGAATCGGGGTGACCATCATGCCCGAGATTACCGTTAAAGACGAAATTCATGAAAAAAAACTGGTCGTGTTGCCATGGCGTGAAGAAGTGCTTGAGACGGCGATATTGATGATCCGGCACAAGGACAAATGGATTTCGCCCACTTTGAGTGCATTCATGGAAGACGCCAGGGAAGTAATCACTGCCCGGATGACTGGATATTAATTTAAGACTTTTTTGTCCCTTTGACCCGCTCGACAATTCCTGTGGTGCTCAGGTTTTCAATCAGGGGCGCCAGGACGATCCGGCCTCCCCATGCTTCCACAAGCTCATGCCCCACTACGGCCTCACGGGTATAATCGGCTCCTTTCACCAGGACGTCAGGCCTCAAAGCTTTTATCAGGGACAAAGGAGTATCTTCTTCGAAGACGACCACCATATCAACGCAACCAAGCGCAGCGAGCAGAGCGGCCCGGTCGCTCTGAGGCAATATGGGGCGATGCATGCCTTTGATGCGTCTTACCGAACTGTCCGAGTTCAAGCCGACGACGAGCCGCTGTCCTTCGCCGGCGGCGGCATGGAGCAGCCGTATATGACCGGCATGAAGAATATCGAAACATCCATTGGTAAAAACAATGCTGTTTCCAGCGGCCCTCCATGCATCGAGCGTTAACCTGGCTGAAGCCGGATCGCAGATTTTCCTGAGCGTCCCGTTGTGTCCCTGCCTCAGGGCGATGGCAAGCTCTTCGGCCCGGATGGGATTTGTCCCTACCTTCCCCACGACGATCCCTGCGGCGATATTGGCTAATTCTGCAGATTGAGCCCAACCCATCCCGGTTGCTATTCCGGCGGCCACGGTGGCGATTACGGTATCGCCCGCCCCGGAAACATCGAAAACATCGCGGGCCTGGGTTCCAATGAGAAGGGGTGGCTCGTCGCGGGTAAAGAGCGCCATGCCTTTAGGGCCGCGAGTAACCAGAAGCCGGTCGATTTGCAGATTCATGATCAGCTCCCGGCCGGCATCCATAAAAGTTTCTTCGGAAATAAGCTGTTTGCCGGCAATCAGTTCAAGCTCCGCCGTGTTGGGGGTGATGCAGGTTGCCCCGTTGTATCTGGTCCAGTCTCTGCCTTTGGGGTCTACCAGGGTTGGCAGGAGCCTCTCCCGAGCACTCCTGATGATCGCTGAGCAGGAGCCGTCGTCGAGGGTCCCCTTGCCATAGTCTGATAGGATAACCACACCCGCCTGTGCAATCAGTTCCAAGACTCGGTCCAGCAGGATGCCTGCCTCTGCAGGACTGATCGTCCCGGCTTCTTCCTCGTCCAGCCGCAAGAGTTGTTGGCCCTGTGACATAACTCGCGTCTTGACAATTGTTGGGCGTGGCGGGGCAAGAGTAATGAGATGATC
>OMSV01000103.1 GCA_900290385.1 Syntrophobacter sp. SbD2
GGCTCGCCGCTCGCCTGGACCTGCCGCTCGACGAGAAGCCAACCGCTTTTGCCGTCTTTGCCCATTGTTTCACCTGCACCAAGAACTTCAATGCCGTCGTGAACATTAACCGGGCGCTGGCGCTCCATGGGATAGCAGTGCTGAGGTTCGATTTTACAGGCCTTGGTGAAAGTGAGGGGGATTTTTCCGAAACAAGTTTCTCGACCAACGTGACGGACCTCATTGCGGCTGCCGACTTTTTAAAAGACGCCTATGAGCCCCCAAGGCTCCTCATCGGTCATTCGCTGGGCGGGGCGGCAGTGATTCAGGCTGCCCAGGGGATACCTTCGGCCGAGGCGGTTTCCACTATTGCCGCACCCGCCGAACTCAAGGGTCTGCTCCGCTGCATCGATGGCCCCCCGCTTGAGGAGCTCGAAAAAGACGGCGAGACTAAAATCAATATTTCCGGAAGAGACTTCAAGATAAAGACGCAGTTTCTGAACGATCTGAAGCAGGACAACATGGCGGAGGCAATAGGCGCGCTTAGAAAACCTCTTTTGATCTTCCATTCTCCGGTAGACCGGATCGTATCGATTGATCAGGCTGCGAAGATCTTTACTGCGGCGCGGCACCCGAAGAGTTTCATTTCGCTCGACAAGGCCGATCACCTGCTCGCCAACCGCGAAGATTCCCTCTACGTCGGCTCGGTGCTGGCGGCCTGGGCATCTAAATATCTAAAGATTTCAGAGACAAAATATATTCAGCCTGAGCTATCCGATAACCGAATCGTAGCCCGTACGGGCATGGCCGGCTTTCGGACTGAGATTATCGCCAACGGACACAGCCTGATCGCCGATGAACCGATCTCGGCGGGAGGGGCCAATAGCGGGCCGACTCCCTACGACCTGCTGGTATCGGCCCTTGGCGCCTGCACGGGGATGACTATCAGAATGTATGCGGACCGCAAGAAATTGCCTCTGGACTCCATTATCGTAAGACTAAGGCACGATAAAATCTATGCTGAAGACTGCCAGGATTGCGAAGACCCGAAGAGCAAAATAGATTTCATCGAAAGGGAGATCGAGCTGAATGGGGACCTTGACGAGCCCACTCGGCAAAAAATCCTCCAGATCGCCAACCGGTGTCCCGTTCACAAGACGCTCGAATCACGGAGCCGGATCGCCTCAAAACTGAAAGGATAACATCGCGGAGCGGGGAGATTGCTGACAGCTCATCCCGTGCCACGGCGTGATTAACTTATAAAAAGAGAGTATAAAGAGGAGAATCTCATGAAATTACCTCTGGAAATCAGCGCGCGCGACGTGCGCATCAACGGTGAAACCGAAGAGCTCATTCGGGACAAAGCCTTAAAACTCGACAGGTTCTACGACCAGATAATCGGNNGATTGTGAAAAGAGAACCTGACGAAGATCTCCATGTGGCGATAGTGAATTCGTTCGAAACCGCCCAGCGACGGGTAAAGGAGTACGCGGACAGACAAAGGGGTGAGGTGAAAACTCACTTTGAGAAGCCGGTGGCAAGGGTGCTCAGGATATTTACGGAGCAAGGCTACGGATTTCTTATGACACATGAAGGGCGTGAGGTTTACTTTCATAAGAACGCCGTCCTCGATGGCAAATTCGAAGTACTCAACGTCGGGACGGAGGTAACCTTTATTGAGCGATCAGGAGACAAGGGGTCCCAGGCGAGCTCTGTTTCCGTGGTCTGACGGGCCTGCGGCACAATCGGGAAAGAATGCATGCTGGAGGCGGGGATCGACCCGCCTCTTCGATTTTGCTCGCAAAATTGGTGAATGGGCCAATTGGTGAATCGCGAATCGCGCAACTACACTTAAAAAAAAGGTAAATCGGAGAAAAAAATGCTTTGGGGCATAGTGGACATCATTATTGTCTTGCTGCTCATACTGACTAACGGTCTTTTTGCAATGTCGGAGCTTGCCGTGATCTCATCGAGCAAAACGCGGCTGTTAAGACACGCCGAGGAGGGGAGTTCGAAAGCCCGCGTGGCCCTGGACCTGGCCGAGAACCCAAATCGCTTTCTGGCGACCGTACAGATCGCAATAACGCTCATCGGCGTTCTAAGCGGGGCTTTCGGCGGAGCAAGCCTTGCCGGACATCTGGCTGCAACGCTCTCGTCGATCCCATACATCGGGCGCTACAGCGACTCAATAGCCCTGGCGCTGGTCGTCGGGCTTATCACCTACTTCTCGCTGCTGGCCGAACTTATCCCGAAAAGGATCGCCGTATCCACCCCCGAGCGCATTGCTTCGGCGGTTGCAAAACCGATGGCAAAACTCGCCGCCATAACCTCACCCATTATCCGGGTACTGAGCTTTTCGACCGATACCGTGCTGCGCTTTTTCAGGTTCAGGCTGGCAAAGAAGGCGCCTGTGACAGAGGAGGAAATCCGCATGCTCATAGGGCAGGCCACCACAGCCGGCGTATTCGAAGAAGCCGAGCACGATATGGTGGAAAGGGTCTTCCGGCTTGGAGACCGCCGAGTCGGGGTGATGATGACTCCGCGCAACAAGGTCTTATGGCTGGATATAAACGAGTCACCGGACAAGACGAGACGGAAAATCGCCAAAAGCCCTTACTCCTGGTTTCCCGTCGGCCAGAAGGCGGGGGCTATCCAGGGTGTAGTCCTCCTGGTTTCCCGTCGGCCAGAAGGCGGGGAATATCCAGGGTGTAGTCCATGTTCGCGACATCGCCGCGAGCTGCCTGAGCGGCAAGCCCCTTGACCTCAGGGCCTCAATGCACAAGCCCCTTTTCGTCCATGAGAGCACGCAAGCCCTGAAAGTGCTGGAGAACTTCAGACAATCAGGCCAGCAAATGGCAATTGTGGTCGACGAATATGGTACGATCGAGGGAATTATAACGCTCACTGATATTTTGGAGGCCATCGTCGGCGACATTGCTTTGCCGGAAGTGCTGGAGGAGCCTCCAATTATTCAGCGGGAAGAAGGCGCGTGGCTGGTGAGAGGAATGCTGCCCGTTGATGAATTGAAAGCCTTTTTCCACATCCGCAAACTGCCCGGTGAGCGGCAGGGGCGCTTTCAGACCCTGGGGGGCTTTACAATGGCTCACCTCAAGAGGGTGCCCGCTGTCGCAGACCTCTTCGAGTGTTGCGGGTACAGCTTTGAAATAGTCGAAATGGAGGGCCACAGGGTCCGAAAGGTCCTCATAAAAAAGATCGGTGAATAGTTGATTCAATGCGAAAAAAAAGAGTTCACCGATTCACACTGGATCGGGTCAGCGGCAGGCTCTATTCGCCTGTTAGCCCGCATATTTTACCCGGCTTTACAAAACCGCAGAATCGTTCTAAATTCTGATTCAGCTAAACTCACAGCTTCAGGACGGGGTCGAACCGATGCTCCAGCTTTACAACACAATGACTCGACAAAAAGAACCCTTTCGGCTGGAAAACGGCCGGGCGCGGGGAGTGGTCAGGATGTTCAGTTGTGGACCATCGATTTATAGCCCGCCTCACATCGGAAATTATCGCACGTTCGTCTGGGAGGATTTACTTCAACGATATCTGGAGTACCAGGGATATGAAGTCAAGCGAGTCATAAACTTAACGGATATTGAAGACAAGGCCGTCGAGGAAGCACAAGAGCGCGGCCTGCCGGTCGGAGAACTTACAGGCGCCATAGCCGGGCGCTTTATTGAGGAAGCCCGGCTGCTGAGGATAAAATTGCCCGAGCGCATTCCGCGCTCATCCACCAGCGTCCAACAGGCCGTTTACCTGATCCGCAAGTTGATCGAGAAAGGTTATGCCTACCGTCACAAAGCCGACATCTTCTTCGATCCTCTTAAATTCAAGGATTTCGGCAAGCTGTTTCGGCTGGACATGAGCAAATGGCCCAAGACCAGGAAGCGGTTCAAGCGGGACACCTATCCGGGGCTCAGATGGAACCTTGGCGATTTCATCCTCTGGCACGGGTGCTNGGACACTGAGATAGGCAGGGGGAGGCCTTCATGGAACGTACAGGACCCAGCCATGATTTCTGAAACCCTGGGCTATTACCTGGACATATTCTGCGGAGGCATAGACAACCTCTACAGGCACCACGATTACAATATCGCCGTTATGGAATCGGTGTCTGGTAAAGAACTGGCGCGCTACTGGCTGCATGGACAGCATGTTCTGGTGGACGCAAAGAAAATGTCTAAAAGCCTCCACAATATAGTTTACCCCGGCAATCTCATAGAGCAGGGTTTTTCCTGGGAGCAAATCCGTTTTTACCTTCTGTCGCGGCAATACCGCAAAAAGCTCAACCTGAGCATGGATGGAGTTCGCGCGGCAAGTTCGAAGCTGGATGCACTGAGAGCAATGACGCGAGATCTGTCGATCCCCGGGGATAAAACTGAGCGG
Organism: Syntrophobacter sp. SbD2; assembly: GCA_900290385.1. Next base: position 4,378 of record OMSV01000103.1, read on the forward strand.
ATCATAGACAACGAAGCTGTAAACAGCCTCACAGAGGATCTCACGGCTTCATTCGATGCAGGAATGAACGACGATCTGGACACGCCTTCAGCCTTAGAAGGCCTTTTTGGGGCAGTTCGACGGTTGCATTTCCTGCACAAAATCGGCAGAATCGGCACAGAGCAAACACGGACAATTGAGGAGAGACTACGGAAAGCAGATTCAGTGCTGCAGGTTTTATTTTGAGGTGAATCTAAATTCTTCGAAGCGTATTCAGCGCTTTTCTAATTGTATCGGCGAAGTTTGCTGCCATATAGGGCTTCATGACGAACTCGCTGATACCCATTTCCCGCGCCTGTGTTTCATTTATAAGCTCACTGTACCCGGTGCACAGGATGATCGGCATGCCTGGCCGAAGGGCGATAATTTCCCTGGCGAGTTCTTCGCCCCTTAGACCAGGCATGGTCATGTCTGTGATGACAAGATCGAACGCCTGGGGATCGGCTCGGAAAGTCTCCAGGGCTTCGAAACTGTTGGTTTTTGTAACTACCTTGTAGCCAAGAGTCCCCAACAGTTCCTGTCCCAACTCCGCCAGAATTGCTTCGTCGTCAACAAAGAGTATTCGTTCGGCGCCTACGCAAAGAGATTCCCTTGCCTCCGTTGCGGTTGGCATCTGTTTCTCCATACTTCGAAGAAGCACATTGAAGGTGGTTCCTTTACCCGGCGTGCTCTCTACACTTATCGCTCCGCCATACGCCCTGACGATCCCCCGGACCACCGAAAGCCCCAGTCCCGTGCCCTCACCGGTCATCTTAGTGGTAAAGTAGGGATCAAAAATTTTTTCCATGACCGCAGGATCAATGCCGTGGCCCGTATCGCTTACTGCGAGGCACACGTACGGCCCCGGTTTAACGTCGGGGTGCGGGGAGTGCCGGCAGTCATCAACGGCCGAATAAGACAATCTTATGAGCAAGACGCCGCCGGAGGCTCGCATGGCATAGGCCGCGTTAGTGCAAAGATTAATTAGCACATGGTGTATTTCGGTTGGATCGGCAAAAATCACTCCATCTTCCGGACTTAATGAAATCTCATCGCGAATTTCGATGGTAGTAGGCAGCGAAGGGCGTAACAGTTTGAGCGCTTCTCTCACAATGGAGACGATGGGTACAGGTTGACGCCTTTGTTCCGTCTGGCGGCTGAAGGCGAGGATCCGCTTGACGAGGTCGGCTGCACGAGCGCTTGCTTGCAACACCTGGTCCAGATTGCGGTGTACCGGGTCTGCCTTATACAGCGGGAATCTGCCTATTTCCGTATGGCCGACTACGGCAGTCAGAATGTTGTTGAAGTCATGCGCGATTCCCCCGGCGAGAGTGCCGATGGCTTCCATCTTCTGGGATTGGCGAAGGTCCATTTCAAGCTTCACCTGGCGAGTGATGTCCCGGTGGATGCTTACATAGTTGATGACATCCCCGGACTGGTTCCGAACAGGAGATGCCGTGACCTCCGTTTCGTACAACGAGCCGTCCTTTTTCTTAAGGGTGACCTCATAGTCTCTGACCACGCCATCTTCACGTCTTGCGCGCAGGAATTTTTCACGCTCATCAGGATACATCCAAAAGCTCTCCACCACCCTGCCCCGCACCTCGCCGATCGAGTCGTATCCCAGGAGCTCGGCCGCCGAAGGACTGGCCATTACGATCACGGCGCGTTTGTCCGTCCGGTAGAAAACATCCCCCATATTCTCAATTACGCTACGGTAACGCTCTTCACTCTTCCGCAGCGCTAACTCCGCCCGCTTGCGCTCTGTAATGTCCTCGTAAGTTCCCAGGACCCCGATTACCTGGCCGTCCCGGTCAAACATGGGCACCTTGCTGGTAATCAGCCAAGCCTGAGAGCCATCAGGCCTGATTTGCGGTTCTTCATAGTTGATCTTGGGCCTGCCGCTCTCCATCACCTCACGATCATCGGCGCGATAGAGGTCAGCAGTTGCTGCCGAAGCGTGCTCGTAATCGGTCTTGCCCAGAAGCTCACCCGGGTCCTCATAGCCGCAATCGAGGACGAAGGGTTTGTTGCAGCCGACAAAGACCGAGTTTCGATCCTTCCAAAAAACCCGCTGTGGAATATTGTCAAGGACCGATTGGAGCATCTGCCGGGAATTGAACAGCTCGTCGCGCGCCCGCTTGAGTGCGGTGATATCATTTCCCACGCCAAGGACTTCCACAATCCGTCCATTTTCATCCCGAACCGGCTTGTTGGTCCAAGCGATCCAAACCCTCTCGCCGTTGCGGCGTATGTTCTCGCTGACATTTGTCGCGTATCGGCCAGGGTCACTTCCGATGTCTTCGATCATCCGCTTGAGGTCCCGGCCGGTCGTCGATTCAACGAGAGGAACGATAGTTCCCACTAAATCCTGTCCGAGTATCTCCTGCTCGCTGTAGCCGAAAAAGCGCTGCGCGAACTCGTTGAAAAAAGTCACCTTGCCCCTGATGTCCCGCCGCAGGATAATGCTGTTGGCATTTTCAACCAGCTCGCGGTATTTCGCCTCGCTGCGCCTTAATGCTTCTTCCGCCTCTTTTCGTTGGGTAATATCGCGGATGGATTCGACGGCGCCCGTGCGCACACCCTGTGTATCGAACAGCGGCGCCGCCGCTGAGAAAATGTAGCCCCTTTGCCTATCATATCCTCTTTGGGCACCCGGGCCATCTCTTCGATAGCGCAATTCCACCTCGGCACCTTACCATCAACGCCGATTACGAAGGTTGGATCCGGGAGGAATTCAATGACGCCATTAAGTTGCAGCTTTATGGCATTCAATGTCTCATTTTCATATATCTCCATCGCAAGACTCTTTCCCATGGGAAAACGGTCAATGCCCCGAAATAATTACGCGTTGTTTGCTCAGGAGGTTCCTGAGCAGGCAAAAGGATTATCCTGCGCTATTATTCCGCCATTGCGGCAAAACCGATTCCAGCCAAGCGCTCATCATCTCCAAAGCCTTTTCAGTGAATGGTGAATCAAAACGCATAACCATCCCACGCCTCCATGCTCTAGCAAATCGGTCAATCGCCGGGAAATAATAATGCATTTTTGCATGGAGCTTCCGCCAGATCAGTTTAACTCTTATCGCTCATTTCCAGGTGTTTCCTGCTCAATTGAACTGCGCAGGTTTTAATCATATCCACACAACTTGTGGCGCACGCCCATATCAGAAGCTCGCTTGCCGCCTCAAACAAAGGTGGTTACTTTAGAGCAAGGCTCAAACCTCAAACCGGTAAAACGTCAAATTACTTTAACAATTTGCAGGTAGCGGGTCTTGGAGCGAAATGCTCCTTATGCCTTATTCACGTTGATTTGTGTGGAGGAGAAAAATTGAAAGCCACCGTTTTCTACGCACCCGGAGATTTGCGTGTCGTGCAGGTGCCGGACCCGAAGATCCTCGAGCCGACCGACGCGATCGTACGTGTTACGCATGCCTGCATCTGCGGCTCAGACTTGTGGTACTACCGGGGTCTTACTCCTTTTAAGCCGGGCTGGCGATTGGGCCACGAATTCATGGGCATCGTCGAGGAAGTCGGTCCTGAGGTTCACACGCTGAGAAAAGGAGATAGAGTCCTGGCGCCGTTCGCTTTCTCCGACGGAACTTGCGAATTCTGCCAAAAAGGATTGCAGACCTCGTGCGTTCGCGGCGGGTTTTGGGGCATGAGCAATGATGGGGGACAAGCCGAGATGGTACGCAGCCCCTTTGCCGACGGCACGCTCCTCGAGCTGCCCGGAGATCTTTCAATGAAAGGCGTTTCGGAAAGCGCGCTCCTCAAGGCCATACTGCCCCTTACCGACGTGATGGGTACCGGACACCATGCGGCGGTTTCCGCAGGGGTTAGCCAGGGAGCAACCGTCGCGGTGGTTGGTGACGGCGCGGTCGGTCTGTGCGGNNAGCGCGCGCATTATTATGCTGGGACATCAGAGAAAACGTCTGGAGCTGGCCGAAAGTTTCGGGGCTGCCGATATCATTGAAAGCCGAGGCGAGGCCGCCATCTCTCAAGTCATAAAGATGACCGGGGGAGGCGCCGATTCAGTACTTGAGTGCGTCGGAACCACCGATGCGCTGAACACCGCGATCGGGATCTGCCGTCCCGGCTGCACGGTCGGCTATGTTGGGGTGCCGCATTACGGCAATGTCATCATCAACTTCGAGCGGATGTTTCGCCAGAACATCAACCTGAATGGGGGCGTAGCCCCTGTGCGGGCTTACATCCCCGCACTGCTCGCAGACGTTTTGGCCGGTCGGCTCGATCCCTCTCCGGTCCTTGATTTGTCGCTCTGTCTCGATGAAGTGCCCGAGGGCTACAAGGCAATGGATACCAGGAGGGCAATCAAGGCGATGGTGATAGTTTAGGGATTGGAGGACATATTTCTTTGAATCCCGGCCTATCCGCCATTTCCGGCTAGCGCACCACCGGGCGCTACTCAGGGAAGTGGAAAAGCCTCAACATCTCAAGCCTCTGGATCGTAGCGCAATGAAATCCTTGCAAGGATTGGTTTCTGTCGAGCTGATCAGCGATCGCCCTGTGCATAGGCTCAATGCTCTCCGACTTCTGGCAAAGCAAAAAGAAGTCCATAGAGCAGCAAAGTCCAAGAAATGCTGTCTCTTCGGGCGAATAATTCTCTGAAATCGCTGCCATGTCCAGGTCGTCGCCGAACAGGACGCCCCCGAAGCCGAGGCGTTCTCTCAACCACCTTTGGTTGATTTCATTTGAAAGGGTCGCCGGATAGAGGTTATCCACCGCCCGATAGACCGCATGCGAAGTCATCATACAGTTGACTCCGGCCCTAATGGCGGACCGAAACGGGGTAAGATCCTCGTAGAAATCGTCCCCTTTGTCGTAGGCGATTACAGGAGAAAAATGGTGCGGATCCAATTCTGCGCGCCCAAGTCCAGGGAAATGCTTTGCGGTAGCCGAAATTCCATTTGCCTGGAGCGTTTCGATCCAGATGGTTCCCAGATCAGATACTGTTGCCGGACTCGAACCAAATGAGCGGGTCTCCATAAAATGTTGTTTTCCTTCGGAAACTATATCTAGAACTGGAGCGAAATTTATCTGGATTCCGATCTCCCTGAGGTCGGCCGCACACGTTTCGGCCCATTGGGCTACAGCCTCGCGCCCTTGCTCAGCAAGTGACCTTGCCGAGGGAATCGAGCGGAAGTGAGGAAAAAGCCTCTGGACGCTCCCACCCTCCTGATCGATGGCAAAAAAAATAGGGCGCTTCAGCTCTTCCATCGCAAGCGCCTGCGCGCTCTCAACAAGGGTCTTGAGTTGCTCGCGGCCCTCAATGTTTCTTTTGAAAAGGACGATACCGCCCGGACGGTATTCCCTGATAAGGTATTTTAGCTCCTCTTCGATCCCCACCCCTCTGAAGCCAATAAAAAGATGAATTCCGGGTTCACTCATATTCTGCGCTCCTTATGTCGCGGCATGTTTGTTGGTAACACTCCCAACTTCATCTGAGACCGGTTCTACCCCAGATGCCTGAGCGCTTCGGCTATTCGAACGCGGCTGGCGCTCCAGATCGGCAACAGCGACGACACCATTCCGATCCCGAAGCTGATAAGAGCGCAAAAGCAAAGCGTCGTCCAAAAGTGTATCTGGAAAACAGGCAGAAGCGATCCCGTGTTGCTGGAAAAAACGTTTGCCGCCGGATAGGAGAGCGCCATTCCCACCGCCGCGCCAAGCATGGAAATAAACACCGATTCCCCGGCAATCAGCAACCACAGATGTTTGCTTCCGAAACCCATGGTCTTCAGGATCGCATACTCCGGGGTACGCTCGCGCGAAGTCATCGCCATGGTATTTACAAGTACAATGAGGATAACCCCTATAACCACATATGAGACGATCCGTACAGCTATTACGATCGCCTCCGTCATGGCCAGGAACCCTGCCTGAAAAGCCTTTTCGGTCTCAGTCAGGGTCTCCGCCGAAGAGTTCTTGAAAAGATTGTCCACCGATTCGGAGATTTGCCCGGCATCGGCTGGATTTCGTACCTGAATCGCGTACCAGCCCACCCGCCCGGCCCTTGCCGGCGACTTATTCTTCATTGTCTCGTCAAGATAATCCCAACGAAAGAAAAACAGCGTCTCGTCAGTTGATTTGGTCGCGCCATTGTATACTCCGCGCAGCACGAAACGCCATTCCCCGGGGTATATGTTTCCGGTCAGCGTAATCGTATCTCCCAGTTTCCAGCCGTATTGTTCTACGATTTTTCGCCCCGCGATGCACGCGTTTCGCTGCTTCCAGAACGCTGTCAGTTCGCCTCTGGAAACACGGAACTCCGAAAAGACGTCGAAATAATTCTCAGGTCCCACAGCCATTCTCGGGAAAAAATGGTGCTCGTCAATGTAAACCCCGCCGAACCAGTTAGCGTAGACGACCCGGTCAACTCCAGGGATCAATTGTATCCTGGACCGGTAGTGCAGGGGGAGAGGGAAAATTAGAGAAACGGAATTGCGGGATATCAGCCGGTTCGGCGAGGCGGAGTTCACGCCAACATACCAGGCCTCGACAACCGTATCGAGCAGGCAGAAGGCAAGGATTGCCACCGCCATTCCGAAAATGGTGAGAGTGGTCCGCAGTCTTTGCCTGAATGTATTTCGTATGACGAGTTTAACAAATTGCATATAAACCTGACAAACAGGTCTTAGCCAGTTTCCATCCAGAAACTGCGAGTGTCTCATCCGGTGTTTCAGGATGGACACCAGCTATTTCATATTACGGACTCGGACCTCGGTCTCCGACTGGCCCTTCAGAAGCTCCTTCAGCTCGGAAATGTCCGTGTCGCCATAACGATATGGATAAAAAATCTTGGGCTTTATCACTTTCACCGCGTCGGCCGCCATCTCCACCGTCATTGTGTCAGGAAGCGCGACGGGAAGAAATGCAACGTCGATATCGCCCAGCTCGTCCATTTCCGGTATTCTCTCCGTGTCGCCCGCAATGTAGATACGCGTGTCCCCGAATGTAATTATGTAACCGTTTCCCATACCCTTAAGGTGATAGGGAAAACCGGAGACGCGCTTGTGCACGATATTATATGCGGGGACACCCTCGATCCTGACGCCCTGGACTATTTTAACGTCCTCGTTCTTCATTACTATGCCCTCTGCATATTTGGCGGCACACAGTTCGGTCAACACAACCAGCGTGTTCTCACTCCTAAGCTTTTCGATGGCCTTCTGGTCAAAATGATCCCTGTGTTCGCTCGTGAAAACGATGATATCGGCCTTGGGCATTTCGGAAAAATCGGCCACCTCCCCGCAGGGATCTATATAGATATGCCTGCCGTGGAAATCCATTTCAAGCGATGCGTGTCCTAGAAAAGTGATCTGGAGCCGCCCTTCTGAGGTCGTGCAGATGTCGGTCTCGAAACCGTCCGGCGCTGCTGCGGCTGTAAAGGACAATAAGAAAATGCATGCCTGCAATATCAAAAATTTCGATATCCTGCTCATCAAGGCTCCTGAAAACATTAGATACCCATCAGGGCAAAACCATGGGCGCTCCGGTTTGCCGAACAGGCGCCGCTTTGTCGGAAGATAACCCGATACGCTCTGCATCACAACGAAAATCCAAGACATCCGGTAAGGGAAACTATTCTCTTGCCGCGCCTCTCAGGTTGTGGAATTCTGGTTCCATGTTTAACTGGTTTCCGTCCGGAAAGGGTCCTTTTCGAACAGAAACCTCGCGGGGCGTGGAATTTGTCCCGGTGTTTCCGGATGGACAGCTAAAAATCAGATTGACTGCACCTATAATGCGCAGGTCCGCTTCAAGCAAAAACACCCGTGGGAGCTTTTGAAGGCGCATCGGGAGAGATAATTAATGTACCAATTCTCTTATTTGTTCCTCATCGGAATCATAGCCGCCTTTGTGGCCGCAGGCTTAATATTCGCCAGACTGAAACCGAAGACCGGCGGAAAGAAACTGCCGCAATCCTGGATCGGCGCCATAAGGGTAACCGACCGGCAGGGCCGGGATATGCTGATCATACGAAAAGAGGATGGCAACTTCGAGATGCATGAAGAACAAAATATACGAAACCGGTGAGTGCAGTTATACAGTTGACAATCGTGCGGCTGTCATTAAATTGACATGGATATAAGAACATTTCTTTTGCGCTAACCATTATCCAATCATAAAGCAGGAGGATACTATGAACTGCCCGCAGCATATCAGGGAAACAGCAGATCCGGAAGCTCGCAGGAGGGCAAAAGAGCGCGAGGAACTCGAAGAACTGGAAGAATTACTGGCCGGCCCCGAAGAAGACTACATCTCTTAGAGGCTTATTTACGGACAAGCCCCAACCATGGTTAAACTATCCCGGAATTTTTCAGTTCCTCAATCTTTGCTGCTGAGTAACCGAGTTCTTCGAGAATTGGGCGAGTGTGTTCTCCGAGTTCCGGGGCATGGGATGTGAGACAACCCGGCGTAAGGGAAAACTTCGGCGCTATCCCGAGTTGCTTATAGGCGCCCCAGGATTCGTGTATGAGGTCAACTACCATTGCGCGGTCCTTTATCAGCTCGCTCTGCATTACCTCCTCAAAGTTCAGCACCGGTTCGCAGCAGCAGTTTGCGTCCTTGAAATGCTCGACCCATTGGGCCAGGCTCTTTTGCCGGAAAAATTCAGCGACGCTCTCGATCAGCTCCTTCTGATGCGCTCCGGGTTCGAAATAGCGTGAAGTGTCCCACTCCGGGCGTCCTGCGGTCCGGCAAAAAGACTGCCAAAATTGGTGTTCAAGCGCACCCAGGCTCATGTGACGCCCGTCCAGCGTCTGATAAATGTTGTAGCAGGCCAGCCCGTGATTTAACATGCCGTCTCCCGGCTCGGGAATTTTGCCGTCGGCAATGAATTTTCCCCACCGCATGCAGTTCCAGGCGAACGCGCCATCGGCCATCGAAATATCGACGAACTGACCCCTGCCCAGCCGCTCGCGCGCAAAAAGCGCGGCCATAACCGCAAAAGCGGCCAGAAGACCTCCGCCTCCCAGGTCCGCTATCTGGACACCGCTCATTGTCGGTGAGCCTTTGCCGCTATGGGAAAGGACCCCTGTCAAGCCCAGGTAATTGACATCGTGGCCAGCTCTGTGTACCAGGACCCCGTCGGCGCCGTAGCCGCTTATAGCACAATAAACCAGGCGCGGGTTTAGCCGCTCCAGGCTTTTGTAGCCAAGTCCCAGTCTTGCCATGACCCCGGGGCGAAAACCTTCCAGAACGACATCGGCGCCAGCGGCCAGCTTCTCGAATATCCCCTTTGCCTCCGGGCTTTTGAGATTAAGAGTCAGAGAGCGCTTATTGCGGTTGAGCACAACGTGAAATCCGCTGTTTGCTCCGATTTTGGGCGGCCACCACCGAATGTAGTCACCGATTTGGGGGTTTTCCACCTTGATTACATCCGCACCCAGGTCCGCCATGAGCATGGAACAGAACGGTCCCGGCAAAAGCCGCGAGAGGTCCAACACCTTTAGTCCCGAAAGAGCGCCCTGCATAGACCCTCCTGAGTGAGGAATTTATGAATTTGGGAATTTGAGGGTTTAATGAGTCATAAAGTAAGACACAATCGAATCCGCAAGCCCCCGGATTGTGTATTCAGCGGGCATAATAGAGGTCTTGAGTCCGAACTTCGCCGCTGTTTCAGCCGTTATCGGACCTATACAGG
>OMSV01000104.1:0-3950 GCA_900290385.1 Syntrophobacter sp. SbD2
TTTCTTCCATCGAGAGGTTTTTAAAGCGAACGCGCGTAGTTACCGACCCACTCCTGAGGAGTTTCCCCCCTGGCTCGATGAGGCACATCCCCGTAATTACCTCGTGCACCCTGCCGCTAAGGGTATTGAGCATTCGGACCGCCCCGGCGGAATCTGAGGGTTTTCCGAAAATGCGGCCGTCGAGGACAACTATGGTGTCAGCTCCCAAAATCCATGAATCGGAGTGGAGAGAAGAGATCGAATTGGCCTTGAGACAGGCCCATCTTTCGGCAACTTCAGCAGGACCTTTTCCCGGCTCAGCCGGTTCGCCCAGCCAGACCGATTCGTCTATCCTGCTTGGATGCACATCGAACTCAACCCCGACGGAGAGAAGCAACCGTTTTCTGCGCGGCGACTCGGAGGCGAGGATAAGGGGCCGGATCGTCTTAAACATCGGCTACGCCAGGGCCAGCATCCGGTCCAAGGCTAACCTGGCGCCCCCCTTTACCTGTTCGGATACACCAACCACATTCATCTCGCCGGGATTTTCAAGGGTCTGCAGCAGATTTGCCAAGTTTATCTTGAACATATTGGGACAGAGTGAATAATGCAGGTCGATCACCTTCTTGTCCGGATATTCAAACGCCAAACGGTGGATCAGGTTTATTTCCGTACCGATGACGATTGTCGAACATCGAGGCGCCTCCCTCACATATTTCACTATATAGCTGGTTGAACCGCACGCATCGGCCTGCGCCACTACCTCTCGGGTGCATTCAGGGTGCACGACTATTTTGGCCTCGGGAAACTCGGCCCGCATTTTTTCAATCTGCTCAACGGTAAACCGGGTATGCACCAGGCAATAGCCGTCCCAGAGGATCATCCTGGCGCGCCTGAGCGCTTCGGGATCGTTTCCGCCCATAGCCCTGCCGGGAGACCAGACAACCATCTCTTCTGGGGCTATCCCCAGATCGTGGCCAACATTATGGCCAAGATGCCGGTCGGGGAAAAATAGAGCCTTTTCTTTTTGTCCGAAAGCCCACCTGACAGCTTTGGCCGCATTGGACGAAGTGCAGACGATACCTCCGCGATTGCCGCAAAAAGATTTCAGTTCCGCGTCCGAGTTCATGTAGACCACCGGAATGGTTGAATCCTTTCCGGCAACAGATTCGATCTCCTCCCAGGCGGATTTCACCGTTTCAGCTTCAGCCATTGCGGCCATCCAGCATCCAGCTTCCATGTTGGGAATCTGAACGACCTGGCCGGGCTGCGCAAGAATCGCGGCGCTTTCCGCCATGAAGTGCACACCGCAAAAGACTATGTAGCGGCAATCCCGATCTGCCGCCGCTTTTCTGGACAGCTCGAACGAATCCCCAACGAAATCGCCCAACTCAACGATTTCTTTTCGCTGGTAATGGTGGGTCAGAATAATCAGTTGTTTGCCGAGTTCTCGTTTTAGTGCCCGGATTCTTTCGATTATATCTGCGTGGTTTAAATGAGCTTTGTTCGTCTGCATGACCTTCTTGCCTGCCTCTGGGTTCGCTTCCGGGGATTAAAGGCTTAAAACAGGCGCACGCCTCATCGGATGCAAACTGAATTCGGCAGGCGCATTTTTATCCAGAATGAATGCAGTCCGCCTGCTTCATTCTGCAGCACCAGGGGCGCCAACCCGTGCGATCTCGTCCCCGCAGCGAATGATACCCCCTTCGATTACCCTGGCAAAAACGCCCTCGCGCGGCATGATGCAATCTCCGGCCTGGTAGAAGATCGCGCATTTTTTTAGGCATTCCTTGCCGATCTGGGTGATTTCCACCAGGACCGATTTGCCCAACCTGAACCGGGCGCCTACCGGAATACTAAGCCAGTCGATTCCTTCGGTTGCGATGTTTTCGGCAAAATCTCCGAAGCCTACCGAAAGACCGGCGGCTTTAGCCTTCTCGATGCTCTCAACTGCAAGAAAACTGACCTGCCGGTGCCATGCCCCCGCATGCGCATCCCCCTGGATGCCATGTTCGGTAAGCAGCAGCACCTGCTCGACTGGTTTCTTCCGAGTGCCCTTTGCTTTGCTGACCGCAATAGATCTAATCTTCATTCCAAGTTACCGGCATCGCTCGCCCTGACTCCCGCCCCCGCGATTATAGCTCACATGCTTTTGAACCAACACCAGCAGGGGACATATTGACAAGGTCTTTGAAAGTGATCGCGTCAAGCCTTTCGCGAATGGCCTCGGTCGCCTCCTTCCAGAGAATTCTCGTAACGCAGCTACCGGAACGGACGCACACTTCGGGATATTGAGTACACCTCGTAAGCTTCACGCCGCCTTCCAGAAGCCCTACGATTTCTCCCACGGTAATCTTTTCGGGGGACTTTGACAACAGGTGCCCACCCTTCGGGCCGCGAACGCTCGTAACATAATCCGCCTTTTTTAGAGAGATTATGATTTGTTCGAGGTACTTTATCCCGATACCCTGTCTTGCGGCGACAGAGCCAAGTCGAACAGGCCCCTCATCTGCGTGAAGCGCCAAATCGAGCATAAGTCTGACTCCATACCGGCTTCTGGTGGATAGCTTCATATCAGCTCCAAAGGAACGTCAAGGTAAAAGCAAACCACTGTTTTTTAGTATAGTATATATTTAATGCCTTCCGGGTCAAGCAATAAACGGGGGGGCGCAAATTGGAAGCAAGGTTCAGATATCGGAGGGGGATGCCCGAAAAAAAAGCTTGGACTTTTGCACGGCAATGTTATTTTTACATGGTACAAAGAAAAAGGAGCAACCATGCATTCAAGAACGCTTGTACTGAGATTCCCTAAGGAAATTGTCGATAAACCCATAATAAGCAACCTCGTGCGCGACTACGATCTGGCTTTCAATATCCTGAAGGCCCAGATCTTTCCCCGAAAAGAGGGAATGCTGGTAATGGAACTGCAGGGCAGCGCTGATAATTTCGACAAAGGGGTCCAATATCTCCAACAGGTCGGCGTCCAGGTGGAACCAGTAGGCCAGGGCATCCGCCGCGATGAGGAACGATGCTACCAGTGCGGGTCCTGTACGGCTGTATGCCCGACTGGGGCACTCCACGTGAAAAGACCGCAGATGGAAGTCGAATTTGAATCCGAGCGGTGCAGCGCCTGCGAGCTATGCGTGAAGAGCTGCCCGGTCAGGGCCATGATCGTTACTTTCGATAAGGCGCTTGCCTAACCGGGCGCCGGTCAGTACTCATTTTTCTTCGTAACATAGACGTCCGGAAAGGGTCATTTTCCGCTGCGGCGCGCTGGCAGGACCCGCGCCGCAGCGTCGAAGTCTAATCCGGTGTTTCCGGCTGAACACTAGCCAGCAATCATGTCCAGTCTTAATATAGCAAGAACTTTACTCAAGAGGCGGAAGTGCGCTCAAAACCGGAATGGAGATGAAAATGAGCGAAAAAAAGGCCCCCCACAAGACTTCAAAAGAGACAAGGCATGCGCCCCAGGAATTTGTGGGACGAAACGAGGGGAAGGCAAGAATTGAACTGGTGCTCAAATGCGATACGATGGGAAGCGTTGAAGCCATTTCCGCTCTGCTTGCCAACCTGAAGCTACCCGAGGCGGAAGTGAAGCTGCTCCACTCCGGCGTTGGGAACATAGCCAAACAGGACCTGCTGATGGCTTTGACCGGAAGCAGGCTTGTCATCGGGTTCAACGTGGGGGTCACCCCAAAGCTGGAACAGTGGGTAAAAGAACATGGGGTGGAGGTGCGCCTGTACGACGTGATCTACAGGCTGGCTGAAGACGTCACAGCCATTGCCCGGAACATGGCCCCGGTTGAGGCCGAGGAGAAGGTTATCGGAAAATGCGAGGTGATCGCGACCTTCAGATCGAAAAAAGGCGGGGTGATTCTAGGCTGCGAGGTCGTCGAAGGCGCCGTCCAGGTCGGAAAGCATTTTCGGGTGGTAACGGCGATGGGACCGGTTCACAGCGCCAGGATCGAATC
>OMSV01000104.1:3960-4616 GCA_900290385.1 Syntrophobacter sp. SbD2
CCTGGGCAAGGTTGGCGATTTCATCGAATGCTACAATGAAGTCATCTCCAAAAGAGCGAGATGGTCACCCAGAGGCAGTATCATACATATGGAATCTTAATGACCCGTCTTAAACATTGCCGATATGTGCATGCGCCGTTTTTAACCTTGGCGCCGGCAATAAAGTCTGAGACATCCGACTTTTCCCGGCCTGGAGGGGACACGTGGTAAAACCTGTCATCGTCAGAATAGCTGAAAATATTGCGACCGTATTGCTAAACAAGCCTAAGGCCTTCAACGCGTTCGATCTTGAATTAATGGACTGCCTTGCGCAACATCTGATCGGCCTTGCAGCAGATCGAAATATCCGCGCGGTCGTCATCTCTGGAGAAGGCAAGGCTTTCTGTGCGGGCGGAGACCTAAAGTATGTGCTCTCATTCGAGCAAGGGCCATCCGCTGCTTTTCACGAATTGGCCGCCAGGTTTCACCAGGCCGTTCTGGAGATTCGCCGGATGTCAAAACCAGTTATCGCCGCAATTAACGGACCAGCGGCCGGTGGGGGCTTTTCGTTGGCGCTGGCATGCGATTTCAGGGTAATGGCTGAATCCACCTTTTTGCTGCAGGCATACACTTCCAGCGGACTGAGCATTGACGGCGGGGGGTCATTTATGCTGCCC
>OMSV01000105.1 GCA_900290385.1 Syntrophobacter sp. SbD2
TTCCCTCAAGGCCGAAGCCCAGTTGAAATCTTCCTGATGTGCAAACCCGGTGGAATACCTTCCCTTCCGAATCACCTGGACTGATGAGTGCCTTATCAGCTCGCGCTGCAGTGCAGGTCCAAACCCTTCAGCGATCATTGAGTCTCCCACAAGCAGCACTTTATGAGGTTTCAACTTTGGCGACGCAGTTCCCGGCGCAGATGTTTCATCACCATTGGTCTGCCACGCGCTTTGGGGGACTGGGCTTTCCACATCGTTGCCGCTCGAATCCGGCAGCACAACCATCTGATCGGCGCCCGGCGCAAGGGGAGGCTCGCAAACCGCCAGTTGAGCCACTTTTATTCCCTTCGGATCGGCTTGACCAGATGGGTCTTCTCGGAATTGATCTGTACCTCCGGCAGGATCTGAAGCCCTGGAGACCAATTTAGGCAGATTTGCGCCAAAACCGTCGTACATCTGACCTGAAGCGAGCTTCCACCGAGTTTCCTCAAACCATGAAAGCACCCGGGGCAGTTCGAAGAGAACTACCAGGACCAGGGCCATGGAGTATATCAGCACCGCCTTATATGGAGTAAGCTCTTTAGTCATTTTCACCTTCATCCCCTTACGCAGATGTCGACTTCAAAATTGGAAGTAAATAAAAGGTGGTATTCCTGACGGTCCAAGCTTAATTATCAGGATGCAGAGCAGGGCGAGGGGCGCGGCCTGCAGAGGAACCGGCATTCGCTGCTGTATTTTCGAAAATAAATGCAGGGCATAAGGCCCGACGAACTGAATCATAAGACCGGCAGCCAACACTGGCAAAATCCAGGACTCAAATCCTATGCCTTTTGCTTTGAACGCAAAGATTGCCTGAAACACCTCCATAGCCCTGGCGCTATCTTCTGCCCGGAAGAAAATCCACAGGAACGAAACCAGATTGAAGGTCAAAAACCATGCCCCCGCTTTGAACGCGGGCGCCCAGGTGGACACTGCCATGCCTGCGCCGCTTTTTTTATCCCTTTCGGCAGCAAACCTGGTTTGACGAATGTCTTTAACCGCATGAGTGAGCACAAGCGCCATTCCGTGCAACGTTCCCCAGAGCAGAAAACGGCCTTGAGCACCGTGCCACAGGCCTCCGATGGCCATTGTGGCCATCAGGTTCGCGTACTTGCGTAATCGTCCTTTTCTGCTGCCGCCCAAAGGGATGTAGAGGTAGTCTCGGAGCCAGGTGGAAAACGATATATGCCAGTGATGCCAAAACTCCTGGACATTGCAGACACCGTAAGGCACTCGGAAGTTTTGAGGCAGGCGGAACCCCAGCAGTTGCGCAACGCCTATAGCTATATCCGAGTATCCCGAAAAGTCGCAGTAAATCTGAATCGAGTAAGCGTATACGCCCAGCAGCACGGTTAATGATGAGTATGCGGCGGGTACCTGAAATACGTCCCGCACGATGTGTTCGGAGAGGTAGCTTGAAATAACCAGTTTTTTGAACAGCCCGATCAAAATAAGGACAAAGGAGTCATGGAACGAACGGCTGTCATAGTCAGGCTTATCGAGTTGGGGGACGAACTGACGCGCTCGCATGATCGGTCCGGAGAGGATCGTGGGAAAAAACGAGACGAACAGCAGCACGTCGACAGGATTTTGTACAAGCTCTTTTGGGTCCCTGTAAACGTCGATGCAGTAAGAGAGGCCCTGAAAGGTAAAAAATGAAATTCCGATCGGAAGATAGAGTTCGATAAAGGGCAGATGCAGATGCAAACCCAGATGATCGAGGACCGAATCCAGTGACTGGTATAGGAACTCGAAATACTTGAAAAAGACGAGAAAACCCAGGTTGAGAATTATATCGGCGCCAAGCCAGACTTTTCTGAGAGTATTGCCTTTTGCCCGTGAGACAAGGAGGGCGAAGAGATAATTCGACATGCCTACGCCCAGGGGCAGCAGGAGGAGACCGGTGCTCTGGGAGGCGTAGAACAGTGCGTTAGCGGTCAGCAAAAATCCTCTGTAAACGGATCTTCTGCTGCGAAGCGCCCAATTCAGCCAGAGGGCTAAAAGCAAAAACAGTGCAAACTCAAAGCTTATTAGAGACATATATCAACGCAAGAGTATAATTTTCAATCAAACCAGGTTTTGAGTTTCTCCTGAAGTTTTAAGTTTTTAAGGGTTGGTTTCGTTTCAAGTTCAAAGGTCCTCTAACACTGAAGTCTACCTCTAATTTGGGTCCTTCGGACGCGGTGGGCCGTCAGCAGGTGGCTTGATGCTTTTCAGCCAACAGGCATGAAAGGAAACATGCAGCGGCAACTGTGAGGTCCAATAGGCCCAATCGTGCCCCCCTGGAGATTCATAATAGAGGTGCCCCACGTTCATTTTCTCCAGTTGCCTGTGGACGAGCCTGTTGTCATCTATCGAAAATTGATCGTCTTTCGCGACGGTTATCAGCATCGGTAAAGAACGGATATAGTCTGCACTCTGTTCTATGAGTTTAAGTGCCGAATGCCGCTCCCAGTCTGCTACGTGCTCACCTTCGTAAGGGCCGAATACTTCAGCCAGCCGCCATTGGTTTTTATGTCGGGTGATATCGAGAATACCGCTCATGGCACTGACTGACGAGAACACTCCAGGATGTCGCATACAAAGGACAAACGCCCCATGTCCGCCCATGGAAAGGCCCGCGATGCTGCACCGGCCGTTTGTGTGAAACTTCTTTTCGACGTCTGGAATGAGTTCATTCAAAAAATAATTCTCAATTTGATTGTTCTTGACAAGCCGGCTGTTAGCATACCATCCGAAACTTCGGCCTTCGGGGGTTACGATGATTATCCGGTATTCGGATACAAGCTCGCAAATAATGTTTTCGGCCTGATCCCTCCAGGCTGTGTAGCTGTCAAAAACCCCGTGTAGCAGATAGAGCACAGGGAGATCTTCCCTCGATTCTTGAGGAACGAATGCATAATACGGCATTCTATCGGCGCATGCATCGGAAAAGAATTCTTGTCGTTCGATTCTGCAGCGCGGACCGGGTGATTCGGTCGATCCACATCCTTTTTCCGGCAGTTGCGGGGTTGGAGAACCCACAGGAACAGGCAATGGTCTGGAGGAAATGGACGCCGGAGAGTCCGGTTTATTTTCAGACGTGCCTGCAGCGCTGCTTTCAGCCGGCCCGGAATCGACGGTCCACGCCTCTGGCGCCAGGGTGGACGTTACAATGATGGCCATTAAACCAAACAAGAAAGTGATGATGGAATAAGCCTGCCTGCAGGACACTTTAGCTCCAAGCCATGGATAGGATTTATCCCAGGGACCGTATCGGTTTCGAACGGATCGATGGAAGTTCAACGGTCACATCTATGTTCCCTAAACCCCGTTTGTGCTCATTGAATTTCCGCACGAACCTTCTGCAACGTTTGCACTGAAACATCACATGAAAGCTCATAAGACCATGAATGCGTGCAATTCCCTTCCCGTCTATTCCGCCGTCTCCGGTGCGGCCGGTTACTTCGACCTGGATGAACCCGGATTCACGCAGAAGGCGTTGCACAAGCCGTTCAAGGCCGGCAGCGTCAACCTGCTGTGTCAGGACTGCAGTTAACTTATCTTTCCACCCCTCTTCTTCCGATAGCTCGCGCGCCGCTTCGCCTGTTGGCCGCTTTTTAGGCGCTTCATGTTTGTCCAGAGCGCGAACAACACGAACAACTTCGGAAGGCTCTATTTTTTCGAGGTTCTTCGCTTTTTCCGTTAGCGACCATACACCCCGGCTTGAATTGTCGAGCAAACCATATTTGCGCAGATAGGTGAAACCACCTCTTCCGGCAGGTCTGTGATTTCAACCGTATTCGCGTAGATTTCCTCGACCGAAGCAGATCCCCCAAGTTGACGAAGCGCCTGAATGAGAGGATTCATTAATTGATCGAAGGAGGGGAGTTTGTTTTCGCTCATGATTTTTCTTCCCTGTAAACCTTGTCCACCAACCCCCTTGTGGCCGCGAAAGCTTCGGCAAAGTTGATCGTTTCGCCGGATCCGGCGAACGACACCTGCAGCACGAAGGTTTCGTACTCCGAAGCCCATAACTTGCCATTATGCAGAAACTCGAGCATTGCGGCGAAGCGTTCCTTTTGGCTTGAAGGCACGCCCTCCCCTCCCAGTCCGGTGTCGTCTTCGGCCGTCTTCCGGGCCAGGGCCGCAAACCCGGTTGCCCCCGCAACGGTGCCTTCGAGCGCCGCCAGGTCATGAAGATGCCGGATGATCGTCGGATCGTCCATCCGCGCCCCCTCTTTTGCGCGCGCAAACGCGCCAAGCGAGAGTGCTCAACTTGTCGGCGGCGGTTTCTATGGGATCAATGCAGGGGAAGCTTGAAACTTCGGGCGGTTGTTTTTGCGCCTGCGCGATCAGCGACTGAAGCGGCCGGTTGATCGGCTTCAGCGCCGGCGTGTTAAAGGACATCTCGACGCGAAGGTGCGGCCGGAGGCCTTCACCCGTTGCGAAATGGCTTTCATACGCAAGGTCGGCCGCGAAGAACTGGCTTTCATTGCCGATCAGGGGCTTGCCCAAAAGCTCGAATTCGTTTGCGGTGAAGGTCGAGAGAATCCGCTCGCGGTAGGCCCGCCGTTTGTTGCGGCTTGCCGCGCCGCTCGCGGCGGCGGGCATG
>OMSV01000120.1 GCA_900290385.1 Syntrophobacter sp. SbD2
GCGCCCTGCGAAGCTCTCAGCCTTCGTGGGCTATATCATATTCATGTTCGGGCTTTTCGTGGATTTGGGCACGCCCTGGAGAATATGGCATCCATTGATCATGTGGAACCCTCAATCGGTCCTCTTTGAGGTCTCCTGGTGCGTGATGCTCTACACCACCGTACTGGGGCTGGATGTTTTCATTTTCGCCCTCGAAAAGCTGCGCGCCGAGACCTGGGTGCGCTTCTTCAGGAGCATCTATATCGTGATGATCGTTGCAGGGGTCGTCCTTTCAACCCTGCATCAGTCTTCGTTGGGGGCGCTCTACCTCCTGATTCCGGAAAAAATGTCAGATCTCTGGGCGACCAAGGCGATCAGCATACTTTTTTTGGTGAGTGCCATAGCTGGCGGACTGGCGGTCATCACTCTGGAGAGTCTGGCCTCTTCCCGCTCTCACGGCACAAAACCCGAAATCGGTATCCTCTCGGGGCTTGCCAGGGGAATGGGGGCGATCATGATCGTCTATTTTGCCCTGAAAGCAGCGGACGTCGTCATCCGTGGAGTGGACATTTTCCGGTTTGACGGCGCTCATCTGCTATTTTTCCTGGAAATGCTGATTGCCTTGCTTCTGTCCGTTGTGCTGCTTACAAGCGAGAAGCTGCGCACCAGCGTCACGGGCCTGATGTGCAGCGCTTCGGCAGCCATTTTCTGGGTTGCCCTCACCCGCTTCAACGTAAGCCTCACGGCCTACGCCGGATACCGGGACCAGACCTATTTCCCCTCGCTGATCGAGATAATCATCACCGTCTCCCTTGTGGCTCTGGGAATTCTCGTCCTTGATCTCGCGGCCAGTTACCTGCCGATCTATGAGCCGCACGAAACGTCGGGAGCGGTTTTACGCAAACCCGCAATGGGGTGAGGGGACCGGCAACAGGAACAGCAGCTTATACGGACAGGTTTACGCGGGGTAGATCGTTGGGATGGAAAGCGATCAATCCACCTTTATACGGTGGGCCTTTTTCTTCCCGGCTTTCAGCAAAATGGAGCCATCCTTCAGGTGCACTGTGCCAATGCGGAAGTCTTCATCGTTTATGCGGTCTTCATTGACATATGCGCCGCCCTGCCGGATCAGACGACGCGCGGCGCCCCTCGAGCCGCAAAGATCGATTTCGGCAAACAGTTCGAAGGCCGGGATTCCATCTTCAAGGCGCTGCATCCGCAGAATGGAGGTAGGGACGGCATCGGCCTTTTCCCCCGATACTCTCGGTATGTCGCTGGAAGGAAGCAGATCGGGCGGGAGCGTTCTTTGCCCAAAAACAGAGACCGCTGCCTCGAGTGCTGACAGCGCAGCTTCCCTGCCGTGGACAAGCCTGGTCACCTCAAAAGCCAGGATCGATTTGCAAACATTCAGTTCCTGTCCCTCCAGGACGCTTGTTGCCTCTATTTCATCTATCGGAATAAACGTATATAGCTTCAGAAAACGCGTCACATCACGGTCGTCGGTATTTATCCAGTACTGGTAGAAATCGAAAGGACTGGTTTTCCCGGCGCTGAGCCATACGGCCCCGGCCGCCGTTTTCCCCATCTTGGCGCCCGATGCGGTGGTAAGGAGCGGAAAAGTAAGAGCATGAGCGCTCTTGCTGAGCTTTCTGCGTATAAGTTCTATTCCAGCGACGATATTTCCCCACTGGTCGTCGCCGCCCATCTGTAGACAGCAGTCGCATTTTTGCGCCAGATAATAGAAATCATATGCCTGGAGCAGCATATAATTGAATTCGATGAAATTGAGACCGGTTTCCAGGCGAATCTTGTAACTTTCGGCTGCGAGCATTCGGTTTACGCTGAAGTGCCTGCCGATATCCCTCAGGAATTCAATGTAGCGAAGATCGACCAGCCAGTCGGCATTGTTGAGGAGCAGCGCCTTATGATCGCTGAAATCCAGAAAACGTGAGAGCTGCTTCTTGAGGCAGCCAACATTTAGCTCGATTTGTTCCAGCGTTAAGAGCTGACGCATTTCGGTCTTGCCGCTAGGATCTCCCACAAGACCCGTGCCCCCCCCGACAAGAACTATCGGGCGATGCCCCTGGCGCTGCATGTGCGCAAGAGCCATAATGGGAACGAGGCTCCCGACGTGCAGGCTGTCTGCGCTCGGATCGAACCCGATGTAGCAGGAGGAAGGTTTGGACAGATGCAGCTTTAACTGGTCAACGTTTGTAGCCTGAGCCACAAACCCGCGTTCGTTCAGAATATCAAAGACGTTCGCCACTTTGAGAATCTCGCACTCCGGTTAAAGGATTAGCAAACGGATTATTTCGCGTATTCTACAGCCCTAGTTTCCCGAATGACCGTAACCTTGATCTGGCCGGGGTAGGTAAGTTCGCTCTCTATTTTCTTGGCGATGTCGCGGCTGAGCAGGACGACATCGGCGTCTGCAACGACATTGCTTTCGACTACAATTCGCAGCTCCCTGCCAGCCTGGATCGCATAAGCTTTGCTGATGCCGTTGAAAGAACCCGCAATCCGCTCGAGATCTTCCAAGCGTCTCACATATGTTTCGAGGAGCTCTTTTCGAGCGCCCGGACGAGCCCCTGATAGAGCGTCGGAGGCCTGGACGAGAATGGCGATGATGTCCTCGGCCGGAATATCTTCATGGTGGGCCGCTATCGCGTGTACGATTGCCGGACTCTCAGAGTACCTTCTGGCAAAGTCGGCCCCTAATGCAGCGTGAGGGCCTTCCATTTCGTGGTCAACGGCCTTTCCGATATCATGCAGAAGGCCCGCCCGCCTGGCGTGTTTTTCGTTGAGGCCAAGCTCGGCAGCCATTATTCCACATAGAAATGAGACCTCTCTCGAATGTTGGAGTACGTTCTGAGCGTAGCTCGTGCGGAATTTTAACTTGCCGATCAGCTTTATCAGCTCCGGATGAATGCCGTGAACACCAACATCGAATGCCGCCTGCT
>OMSV01000035.1 GCA_900290385.1 Syntrophobacter sp. SbD2
CCTTGTTTATCACCAATATTACGGGCGTTTGCGTCCGGCGAAGGTTGTCCAGTATGTACCCGTTTGCCGGCCCGTCTGACTCATGCTCGATCATGAACAGTACCGCGTCGCTTTCGCTCAGCGTGGCAAGCGCCGTTTCCACCAGCCTGCGGTTGAACTCATCCCGCGCTTTATGTATTCCGGGGGTATCCACAAAGACGATCTGGTAGCCGTCTCCGGTAAGTATCCCGGGAATTCGGTTCCTGGTTGTTTGGGGCTTGGGCGCTGTTATAGAAATTTTTTGCTTCAGCAGTTGATTGAGCAGAGTCGATTTCCCAACGTTCGGCGCCCCTACTATAGCAATGTATCCGGATTTGAATTCTTTTTTTTCCTCAGTGGGCGCCACGGAAGGCCTCCTGCACATTATCTGTTGGTGTCAAATTTTATTTTCGACAATCATTTCAACCCCGGCCATGCCGGCCTCCCCGATGACCTTTACGCTTATGCCCCATCGTGCTTTCCAGTGCCGCAGGTTTGACTTTCCGTGTCCAATGACGTCGCCCACCTGATTTGGCGAGACCTGCAAAACAATGTCGTCTTCGCAAAGTCGAGAGATTGAGGCAAAATGCTGATCTACGCGGTCCCGCCACCATCGGCATCTTACGAGGCAGCCGAAGGCCGGATGGTAAGGTCCGGCCAGAATAACTCCCGGCTTTTCCAGGGCTGGGTCGGGTTGCAGGCCCATTCTGATTACAGGTATGCCGGCCCTTAGCGCCAAATCATAGGCAGGCACAAGCCAGGTTACAGCTTCATCAAGACTAAGAGGCATATAAAGCCCGTTTCTAAAGGAGTCGGCCAAAGCAGTCCCTTCAAGGACAAGGGTCGGATAGATGCGAATAAAATCGGGCTCAATCTCGATCGCCTTGCGCAATGACTCGAAAAACACGCCCTGAGTGTCTCCGGGCAACCCGGCCATAAGTTGAATGCCGAGCTTCCATCCCTCATCGGTGACCCGTTTTGCCGCGTCATAGACCGATCGCGCGCAATACCCCCTCCGGCTTTTTTGCAGGACAGGGTCCGACAGGCTCTGGACGCCGAGTTCAACCGTGCGGATCGGGTATCTTGAAAGAAGATCCACAATATCGCAGCCAAGACAATCCGGGCGGGTTGAAAAACGAATCCCCGTAAAAATCCCTTGCCTTATGAGAATATCGGCAGCACCGAGGATGGATTCGATCAACGCAGGGGGCAACGCGCTGAAGGTGCCCCCAAAGAAGGCAATCTCACCGGTTCGGCCCGACTTGCAGACCTGGGTGGAGTAAGCTTTCAAAGCAGACTCTACAAACTCGAGAATGTCGCTTTCCCGAGGATCGTGAGAGACAACCACCCGCTGATTGCAGTAAACGCACTGAAACGGACATCCTGCCTGGGGCAGGAAAACGGGATAGATAATCTTCTTAGCACACATCTGAGCGAAGCAGTCCGGCGTCTTTTTCGATTTCAGCAATGGCCTTTCGTGCGGCTTCCTGTTGCGCTTCCTTCTTGCTCTTGCCAAAACCGTGCGCCAGCACACGATCCCCGATTGCAACCCTCATAAAGAAAGTCTTATCGTGATCAGGCCCTTCTTCAGCCTCTAGAAAATAGGTGGGGGTAAGCTTTAGCTCAGCCTGGGTGATCTCCTGGAGCTGAGTTTTGTAGTCTTTATCGAGAGCTTTGAGCAGATAGTCCTCTTCCCTGGGTTCCAGATAGCCGTGAAACATCTTTTGAACCAGCCGTACCGCTGAATCCAGACCACCGTCCAGGTACACGGCGGCAAGCAGCGCTTCGAGTCCGTTGGCCAGAAGCGAAGGCTTCTGGCGCCCTCCAGAGTGTTCCTCCCCTTTTCCGAGGAGAAGAAAATCTCCCAGATCGATGCTCGATGCGATTTGCGCCAGCTCTCGCTCGTTCACAATAGAAGAGCGGAGTCGGGACAGCTCGCCTTCGTCATAGTCCGGAAAAAGATCGAGCAACAGGTGGCTTATTGCCAATCCAAGGACCGAATCGCCAAGGAATTCGAGCGTTTCGTTGTCCGCCGCAATGTCTTGATTTTCGTATGCAAAGGAACGATGCACAAGCGCGCGGAACAGAAGGTCCGGGTTCTGGAAGCGGTACCCGAGCTCATCTTGCAATTTTTCGAGATTGGTTGTCTGCAGCATGGTCCCGTATCAAAGGTGAAAAGGCCTCCCGCTCCCGCCTCGCGGGTGGGTGGGTTGTCGAGAATTAGCGGTCGGCCTCCGCGCTCACATGTCGCTACGGGAGGCCGGGCAAGCCCACTTCACGAAGTGAAGTTGGGCGTAGCCCCGCGAAGCGAGACCTTCACATCATTGTAAGTAACTTCACTTTCTGGTGCGCTTAACATTTGGCTTGCCTTCAAACGCACTATGTTTAATGTCTGTGCGTTCTGCATGGCTGCGCGCACGACCGCCGCTCTTATCATGTCAGGCGCATTTTTTTGGAGCAGTGTATTATATAAATCTATCATATGCGGCTAAAAAGATCATGATCGTTTCCACTTTCAACCCCGGCATGTTTATAATATACACCTTTTACATGCCTGATTTGAGTATATTCTTATTCAGATAGGACGCACCGGTAGAAATGCTTGTATGGCTCAATTCTCCCCAACCGAAAAACAGCCGGTTTCTGCTCTTGGACCGGGACGGCGTATTGAATGTTAACCGGCCCGATTATGTGAAAAGCTTTGAAGAAGTTTGCTTTTATCAGGACGCTCTCGAAGCGCTCAAGCTTCTCAACCGCAACGGCGTAGGGGTCATTTTGATCAGCAACCAGTCAGGAGTCAATCGTGGTCTGATCCACTGGGACGATTTCTGGAAAACTCATGAAGGAATCATTCGGCAGGTGGAGGAATACGGCGGGAGTATTCTGGCCGCCTTTTACTGCCCCCACCGTCCGGATGAAAAATGCGAGTGCCGCAAACCAGCACCAGCCATGATACTTGCCGCTTGCCGATTTGCCGGCATTGACCCTGGTCATACATATTTCATTGGAGATCAGGAGTCGGATATTAGGGCCGCCGAAAACGCGGGGTGTCCCGGAATTCGCATCTGCCGCGGCGGCGATTCCGCAAAAACAGGCAGCTCCACCTCAGGACAGCCCCGTTTTGAGACCCTTTTGGATGCGGTTTTATGTATTTGCAGTGAGAGCATTAAAAACTTTGCGGACTTATATTGAGACCTGTTTCGGTCACCTTATCCGGATGCGGTCCCTGCCCTTTTCCCCATCCGGTTGAACACTACCTGTCAGCCAGAAGGAATATTCAAGCATGTCACTACTCGACAACAGCCGTTATGCGTCGCTCCTTAAGGAGAAAATGTCCGCTGGGAGTTACCGGAAACTCCTCGAACTCGATAACCCCGCACTATTCGAGTTCGCAGGCGAGTACACCGAGCTTTGTGAACCCGATTCCGTCTACATGTGTGACGATAGTGACGAAGATGCGGAATATATCCGGGAAAAATCACTGGAACTCAAAGAGGAAAAACCCCTGGCAAAAGAGGGCCACACAATCCATTACGATGGTTTTAACGACCAGGGCCGAGCGCCAGGGGCCACAAAGAACCTAGTGAGAAAGGAACTGGTTCCGCTGATGGGCGCGCTCCTCGCCAAGGAGAGGGAGGAGGGTCTCGCGGAAGTTAGGGACATTCTTAAAGGCATCATGAAAGGTAAACAGGCGATCATAAAACTTAGCTGCCAAGGTCCGACCCACAGCCCCTTTTCAATAGCATGCGTTCAGATGTCCGATTCCTTCTATGTTTGTCATTCCGAAGAACTGCTTTATCGACGGGGATATGAGCACTTCCGCCGGATGGAGTCCAAAGACAAATTTTTCCGGTTCGTGCACAGCGCGGGTCGTCTCGATGAGAACGGTAATTGCTTAGACCTCGGCAAACGGCGGATTTACCAGGACATGGAGGACTACATAGTTTTTTCCACGAATAATCAGTATGCGGGAAATAGCGTGGGGTTGAAAAAACACGCCATGCGCCTGTCAATCAAGCTCTCCGGGACCGAGGGCTGGCTATGCGAGCACATGTTCGTCATGTCTGTCCAGAATGAGAAAAAAGCGCGTTCGACTTGCTTTTGTGGCGCTTTTCCCTCAGCCTGCGGCAAGACTGCGACGGCGATGCTGCCCGGCGAAAAGATAATCGGGGACGATATTGCCTATTTCCGCAATATAGATGGTGAGTTTAGAGCGGTTAATGTCGAAAACGGCATATTCGGGATCATAAAAGACGTAAATGCGGTGGATGACCCTCTCATTTTCAAGACCATTCAGACCGCAGGGCCCGAAATGATCTTTTCAAACGTCCTCACGGGTCCCGACAATGAACCTTACTGGTTGGGCATGGGGGTTGAGCATCCCATGCGCGGCTGGAATTTTTCTGGGGAATGGTTCGAGGGTAAAACAGACCGGGAAGACAATCCAATTCCTTTTGCACACAGCAACGCCCGCTATACGCTAAGGCTTGGATATCTCGAAAACATCGACCCGGCTTACAACGACAGGAACGGAGTGCCGGTAAGGGGCATAATCTATGGGGGCAGGGACAGCGACACTTCGGTCCCCATAGAAGAATCTGCGGACTGGAAGAGCGGGATTATCCTCAAGGCATGTACGCTGGAATCCGAGACAACCTCGGCCACTATCGGACAAGAGGGTGTGTTGGCGCCTCAGCCGATGGCGAACCTGGACTTCATCAGCTACCCGATAGGCGCATATATCGGGAACAATATTCGATTTGTCGAGGGCATGAAGCAAGTCCCGAGAATCTATGCCGTCAATTATTTCCTGAAAGATGGAAAAGGAAATTTTCTCACTCACAAGCTTGCCAAGAAAGTCTGGCTGCATTGGGCCGAGCAGCGCATCCACAACGAAGTTGAGGCTTACCGGACCCCGCTTGGGTTCATTCCGAAGCATGAGGATCTCAAAGCTCTATTTCAACAAATCTTTCAGGAGGACTTTTCAAAGGAACTCTACGAGGAACTCTTCAAATTCCGGATCGATGCATGGGCAGCCAAAATATCGCGCGCCATCCGCTTCTACAAACGCACTGCCCCCGATTGTCCGGAAGAGTACTACGGTATATGGAGATCGACCATAGAAAAACTGCAGGATCTCAGGCGCAAATTCGGACCGTTTATTGCGCCCGGCGCATATAAATAACAACACTGAGAGGATGGTCAGATGTTTTTCCCCCCTTTTCTCGCTTTTTTTGTGTTCATATTCATATTTCTGCTTCTGGTGGCTTTCGGGCTGATCCAGTTTGGTCTTTTTTCGTGGGCTTTCAGCAAAATCGGCATCCCTCCCGTGTATCTTTTTACGCTGTTGTTCCTGTGCATTGCCGGCAGCATGATCAACATACCCCTGCGCAGGATCCCGCTCGAAAAAGATGTCGACGACTGGCACACCGTCTCCTTTTTCGGAATGCGTTTCCATCCTCCACGTCCCGAGCGGCCAAATGAAATGGTGCTTGCGATAAACGTAGGAGGCGCCGTAATTCCTTCTCTTCTTTCTCTCTACCTTTTAATCAACTCGCCTCATCCGATCCGCATGATTCTTGCTCTTGCTGCTGTCACTTATGTCGTCTATCAGAATGCGCGTCCGATTGCCGGTGTTGGAATCGCTGTTCCGTGGCTGATTCCACCCCTTGTTGCGGCAACTGCGGCGATGATATTCGATTATAATTTTGCCGCTCCGGCGGCATACGTCGCAGGAACGTTGGGGACACTGATCGGAGCGGACATTCTTCACCTGGACGAACTGAGATATCTGCGTGCTCCAGTGGCGTCGATCGGCGGGGCGGGGACCTTCGATGGGATTTTCCTCTCGGGGATCATTGCCGTTTTGTTGGCGCCTGTCGGGAGCTAAGGGATCTCTTGATGCTGCGCATTGGATTGAGGGATTGGCTTTTTTAATGTAGAGTTTTATTAATCGGGAATCTCTGAATTGGGTTTTTATTCCGAATAGAGGTGTGTGATGGCGAGCCAGGTATATTTTACGAGTTTACGTGCAGGATTTGAAAACAGCCTGTTGACAAAAATCAAGCGGTTGGCGCAGGCCGCCGGGCTGAAAAAAATCGTCAGGGAAAAGGGACTTACGGCGGTCAAGGTTCACTTCGGTGAAAGAGGAAACACTGCCTTTATCAGGCCCCTGCTCGTTCGTCCCGTAGTCGATGCGCTTCTGGAAGCTCGCGCCAGGCCGTTTATTACAGACTCCGGGACACTTTATCCCGGCACGCGCGGCAATGCGGTGGACCACTTGAATACGGCCATTCTCAACGGCTTTGCCTACCCGGTTATCGGCGCTCCCCTTATCATTGCCGACGGCATCGACGGACGTGACGAGGTGGCGGTCCAGGTGAACCTGAAGTACTTCAAGGAGGTCTTTATCGGCGCGGCGATAATTCGTGCTGATTCTTTGGTCTCGCTTGCCCATTTCAAATTGCACGAAGCGGCAGGCTTTGGCGGCGCAATAAAAAACGTCGGAATGGGAACGGCTTCACGGAAAGGCAAAATGGCCCAGCATTCGGAGGTTGCCCCGGAAGTCATTTCTAAAAAGTGCATAGGCTGCGGGGTCTGCCTTGAGCAATGTGTCCACGGCGCCATAAGCATCATCGAAAGGCCGCCGAAGGTCCCGGCCCGCAAGCCCTCTGTCACCAAGATCATGCGGATCGACAAGCAACTTTGCGCTGGTTGCGCGCGCTGCATTCACGCCTGCCCGCAGGGTGCTCTTACCATCAACTGGGAAAAAGACCTGCCTAAGTTCATGGAAAAGATGGTCGAATATACCGCCGGGGCGCTCAAGGGAAAGGAAAAACGCTCTCTTTTCATCAATTTTCTTACTCATATTTCCCCCGCATGCGACTGCTATCCATTTGCAGACGCTCCGATTGTCGGCGATATCGGCATCGCGGCTTCAGTGGACCCCGTTGCGATAGACCAGGCATGTGTGGACATGGTAAACAGCGCACCTCTCCTCGAGTCATCACGTCTCAAGGGAATCAAACAGCCGTGCGCCGACAAGATCAGGGCCGTTTATCCGCACGTTGACTGGGAGCGCCAGTTAATCTACGCCTCGGAGATCGGGATCGGATCCAGGGAATACGAGCTGGTGGAGATTTAGGTTATCGCATGCAGGACTGAGGGCCTCCGGCCCGGCGCTGGGCAATCTTGGAGTGGTGTTTCGCCGGGTTGTACGCGCCGCCTCCGGCCCGGCGCTGGGCAATCTTGGAGTGGTGTTTCGCCGGGTTGTACGCGCCGCCTCC
>OMSV01000106.1 GCA_900290385.1 Syntrophobacter sp. SbD2
CGGGTCCAAGGTGGTTGAAAAGACAGGCACAGGTTTTTCAAAAGTTGTTGGCAGCTCTGCTAAAATGACCGAGCTTGCGGGCGAGATAGCGTCGGCTTCCAGCGAGCAGGCCCAGGGGATAGAGCAAATTTCACTGGCCGTATCCGAGATGGACAAAGTCGTCCAGCAAAGTGCTGCAGTGGCGGAGCAGGCGGCTGGGACCTCACTGGAAATGAATCTGCAGGCAGAGCGGATGCAAGGGTTCGTAGGCGACCTGGAAATGATGATCAACGGCTGTTCGGTGCAGCGGGGTGCGGATAAGAGCAAAGAGGGCCGCAGATCCGCCGGCGCGCCTTCGATTTTTGAAAACGAGGGAACGATCTTTACAAGCGGAGGATCGAGGAAATCCGTTGGTGTCAATTACGGAAAATCCGGTGGCAAAGGAGCGCATACAGGACACAAAAAGCTTGCTCCGGAACGGATCATACCCTTCGAAGAAAAGTCATTCGATTTCTAGCCGGGTATTGAACAGGTGAGGCTGTCGATGGGAAAACTGCTGGTCACCGGTGCAAGCGGTTTTCTGGGCTGGAATTTATGCCGCATGGCACAAGGCCGATGGGATGTATATGGCCTTGTCCGCCGGACTCAGAATCAGCTTCAGGGAGTAGAACTTCGGCGGGCCGACCTGACCCGATTCAAAGAGATAAAAGAAAATCTTCTGCAAATTCGCCCTGATGCGCTAATTCATGCAGCAGCCGAATCCAACCCCAATTATTGCCAGCTAAATCCTGCGGTGTCCCACACGATCAATGTTGAAGCCACTGTCAACCTGGCCTCGCTTTGCGCGGACCTGCGCATTCCTTTGGTCTTTATCTCATCGGACCTGGTCTTTAACGGCCTGAAGCCGCCGTACAGTGAGAACGATCCCGTCTGCCCCGTTTCTATCTACGGGGAACACAAAGCTGAAGCCGAAAGGGCTGTTCTGGACAGGTATCCCCAGGCACTGGTTTGCCGCATGTCTCTTATGTTCGGCGATGCCGGGCAGGGTGCGGCCAGCTTCATTCAGCCCTTGATAGAGGATATGAGGAACGGCCGGCAGATTAAGCTCTTTATCGATGAGTACAGGACGCCGGTAAGCGCTACGAATGGCGCACAGGGGATTCTGCTTGGGCTTTCCAAAACAAATGGGATTCTGCACATTGGAGGCTCGGAGCGCATTTCCCGCTTTGATTTCGGAAAACTGCTGCGGGATATACTCGGAGCGCACAATGCCAAGCTTTATGCATGCACGCGGCAAAGCATGGAGTTAGCCGCCCCTCGTCCGGCGGATGTTTCGCTTAGCAGCGCCAGGGCCATGGCTATCGGGTTTAAGCCCGGCCCTTTACGCAAAGAGCTTGAAAGACTGGCTTGCACCAGGACTGAGGGTAGAGGACTGAGGACTGAGGACTGAGGCAGGAAGCGGGGAGCAGGAGCGGAGCTGACTTTTCACCCGAAGCTGGGAAGCAACGTGGCGCTCCGCGAGGGGCGGGGCCATATTATGCAGTTCCTTAGGGGCAGGAAAATCCCGGCCGTAGATACTCATTTGCCGGATGGTTCTATTTTGTTATGAGTCCTTTTTCCATGGCGAATGCGGTAAGTGATGAAGCGCTGTGGAGGTCGAGTTTTTTCATCAGGTTGGCGCGGTGTTTTTCAACCGTCTTGGAGCTTATGCACAGATAATCGGCAATGTCTTTGTTTCTGTAGCCCTCGGCGATCATCTTTAGAATTTCGCGCTCGCGCTGTGTGAGGGTATCCCAGGAGGTGGATGATTTGACACTCTGTCTTCCCTCAAGATACCCCTCGATCACCCTTTCCGAAATACCTGGGCTAAGATAGCTCTTCCCCGCGAAAAGATTGTCAATGGCCAGCATCAGTTCGCCGTGAGTGGCGTCCTTGAGGATGTAGCCTTCGGCGCCCGCCTTAAGGGCAGTCAGGATGTGCTCCTCGGTCTTGTGAACGGTAAGAACGAGAATTTTTGTGGAGGGGTGCAGCTTTTTAATTTCCTGAATCGCCCCCACTCCGTTCATCCTGGGCATCGACAGGTCCATCAGGATCAGGTCAGGCTTTAAGGATTCGACCGCGCGAATGGCCTCCAGGCCGTCCTGCGCCTCGCCAACCACCTCGAAGGCCGGGTTGGAGGACAGAAGCATTCTCAGCCCTTCCCTTAGGATCGTGTGGTCTTCGGCGATTAAGATTTTTTTTCTTTGCTGCATAGGTCAAACCTTAACGAAAGCGATGAATATCGGAGAAAATACAGTATTTTGACGCCGCTATTACTGTAAATAGAGTATTTACCGCCCTGTGAAGCTATGAAAAAATCAAAACTACTTTGTCGATAAATATAATAGCTGGAGTTAGTCCAATTTCAATAGAAATCAACTGCTCTTAGGGGGAAAAATGTGTTTTGTCCTACTGGTGGAAGACAGTTCAACTTTTCGAAAATCGATGAGAGAAATGCTGACGCTTAGATTTCCCGCGCTCAATATAGAGGAGGCATCCGATGGTGAGGAAGCACTCCAAAAATTGGAGAACACGAACCCCGACATAATCTTTATGGACATCAGGCTGCCGGGCAAAAACGGTCTGGAAGTCACCAAAAAAATCAAAGAGGTTAATTCCGACGTGGAGGTGGTCATTCTGACCAGCTATGACATTCCCGAATACAGGGCCGCCGCTTTGCGCAGCGGCGCAAGTCATTTTTTCACCAAAGGAAACTCCGGGAGCGATGAAATAGCCACTATTGTAAGATCCATCTGTCAAAAGAGGGGTAAGGACGTATGCACCGGGTTTCAGGTCCCTGAAGTCAGGTAGCTGTTTTTATTTTCCAAATCTATCATAATATATATCCTGAGTATCAGGAGGGGAAAATGAGCATAAACGGAGAAGATGTGGCCGGTTACTTGTCTGCCGACGAGGTCAGGATGAAAATGCGCATGTCCGGCGGGTTTCTCAGGTTTCAGAAATGGCTCGTAATTTACAACTTGCTGGTCGACCCTAGGCCGCTTGAGGAAATCGCCAGGCACACGGGCCTCTCGGAATCAAGCGTGTATAGGATTATTGCCGAGTATAACAATGCAGGTCCCGAGTCGATCGACTCCATTGGAAAGATGGGCCGGCACTCCTGGTTCGAACAAGCCGGAACGGCTTCAATTATATAACATCAACTTTGAGTGTCCGAACTACTATCTTCGCCCGATCTTTGCGCTCAGGTCTGCAAGCCAATTCAGATGGACCTTTTCGTCTTCGCCCAGCCGGTGGAAAAGCTCCTTTGCCGGGGTATCCGCGCAGGTTTGGGCCATGCGCAGGTAAAGGTCAAGGGCCTGGATTTCGATCATCATGGCCAGTTCCAGGCAGTCCTGGGCAGACTTGAGGTAATCATCGTTGCGGGCAAGAAAATCGTCGATTTTAAGTCCGCCCTCCATCACGCCATCCGGTGCGCAGGGGGCCTCGGGTCCTGCTCCCAGCGATTCGAGAAGCCGCAGAAGGCTGTGTTTGTGGCTTTCCTCGGCGCTGAGAAGCTTTTCCAGCAGGCGCCGCACCCCGGCAATTGTGCTCCTGTTAAAGGCCGCCCTGTAGAATTGCTCGAGGCCTGCTTCAAACCTGCATGCTATCGTAGCAGCCTCCAGGGCGGATTCATCCCCGCGCATGAACTGGAGGTGCAGTTCAGGGGTGTTTGCAGCCGTCCCGTGTTCCCAGGTCTCTATTCCGCCCTCGAGGTGTAAGACTCGGTGAAACCCGCGTCTGGCCAGAAAATGGGCGGCCATCCGGCTCCTTCCGCCCACTGAGCAGTAGATGATTAAATCGCGTGTGCGATCAAGCTGTTCCAGGGAGTCTGCAAGCAGAGGCAACGGAATGAGCCTGGCGCCGGGCAGGTGAGATTGCTCGTATTCCTCGGGCTGGCGAACGTCAATGAGCTGGTAGGCCCCTTCCGTGTGCTCGGCAATATATAACTGAAGGTCCTCAGGAAAAATTACCTCAACAACCCCGGGCGGGTCCTTATCGTTCGCCATGAACCTACTCCGTAGAGCAACAATAAATAGTAACGAACCAATGGGCCGTTGTGCGGAAAAATCAAAGGCCCTGAAGGCCTCTTAAGAATGCAAGCACGTTTAGTCCCAGCACACTGTGGTTGTAGCCGCCTTCGAGCAGGCCGAAAGAGCCGATGCCGAGTTTCGCGCAGGTATTGTGAACCATCCGGCCCATTTCCTGGTAGTCTTCCGTATAGAGCACGCGGCCCCAATCTTCGATATGATTGTCGAAACCGGCAGATACGGCGATGATGTCCACATTAAGCGAGTCAAGCCGGGCGGCCACTTCCCTCAAGTAATGCCTTCGATCGCTTTCATCGGGATTATGAATGGAAACATAACCTTTACCGCCCAGGATGTTTACCGTACCGTCGCCATAGTGAAGGTCAAAGTCCAGGACGTGCGCCGTTTTGATGAAGCCCTTTGACCGGAGGTGTTCCAGCGCTATGGCCATGTTGTTGAAATAGCAGAACCCCCAATGATAATCGGCTGAAGCGTGATGCCCCGGAGGACGAATAAGCCCGAAAGCCGGTTCCTTGAGGCCGGCAAGGGCAGTCTGAATGGCCGCCCCGGCAGCAAGCGCCGCAATATCGTATAGTTCTTGCCTTTCGACGCCTTGTACGAGGGATTTGGTGTGGACCGCGAGGATATCGTCCTGAGGGGCGGGAGATGCCTGCTCGAGATCAACCTCGCTGCTGATTGCCTTAAGGATTGCTTCGATTCTTCCCGGGGAAGCAGCCGGATCGCTCACATAGACACTCTTGAAATCATCGTGGGTGAATACTTTCATGATCGGGACCTCCGCTGTAGGAACAAGTGCCCAAATGCGCTCGTTGCTATTTGAGAAGTGAATCAATTGTAAGGACACTTTACCAGAAGAAAGCGCAAAATGTGAGGAAATTGCTGAGAACATTCCTCCGGAATGAGGGCTGTTGTTTGATTAACCCATTCTCTTTTGTGCTGGTGGTTGATATATAAGTTCGAAAATAAGGTGTGAATCACTTCAATGAAGAAACGGCCGCCGGTTGAGCCGCCTTTGCGGAGAGTTTATGGGCGATAAGTCTTTTGATTTCTACCGGGCTGTATCAGAGGAACTCGATCCCGAAAAGCTGCAGAGAAAATTCCTGGCCGCCCTGCTGGATTTGCAAAACGTGGAGCGTGGCTCCATATGGGTGAAGGGCGAAAGGGGCTACACATGCATCGAAGCGGTCGGAGAGCAAAGTGAGCGCATCAAGTCAATGACCATTGA
>OMSV01000190.1 GCA_900290385.1 Syntrophobacter sp. SbD2
AGGCGCTGGAAAAAGCGCTGGGCGCGTCGATGCAGTTCTACGAAGAGCCTCAAATCGTGGGTGCTCTCGGTGCTGCGCTTCTGTCACTGGAGAAAGTCTCCTGAATCATTGATGCTTGATTTTTAAAGGGCCGGTAGGGACATCCCCCACCGGCCCTTATGTTATTGTTCGATCTTGTAACCAGGTGCCTTGCCTTGAAGCGGGTCAACCTTGAAAGAATTGGGTAGGCCGCTCGCAAAGCAACGCCTTCATCTTTTGCCGTGCCTCGGGCCCAGTCGCTTGGGCTAGCCCATCTTCCGCAGTTACAA
Source organism: Syntrophobacter sp. SbD2 (assembly GCA_900290385.1). Next base: position 309 of record OMSV01000190.1, read on the forward strand.
ATTTCGACATGAGTGATTGCAGGCACTTACAAGGAAAGTGAGGCGTTTTTCTGCACTACATTTTCAATTATCTTTGGCCTGTTCGGAAGGAGAAGTTTCATTCTCTGCAAAAGCACTTTGAGTTCTGGTGAGGGAGTGGCTGCCACCCGCAATCTGATCGTCTTCTCTTTCGTCGGCAGGAGCACATCAAGAGACTTGATCTCTCTCATCTCTTCCAAGAGTTTTCTCGGTGCAGTGCCGAGCCCCGATGTTTTCATCCACTGCTGCAACGTCCGCCATAGCGCCAGAGAGAGAAAGCAAACAAGAATATGAGCCTGAGTCCGATCCTTCTTCTGGTGAAAAATTGGCCGCATGCCCAGATCATGTTTTATGGTGCGGAAGGCATCTTCCACTTCTGTCAGCTGAATATAGGTGTTCCATAAGATCTTAGGATCGGTTTCTGTCCAGTTGGTGCGGATGATGTAGCTGCCTCCGGTTTCGAGTGCCCACCGGTGACGTTCCCCATGTTTTGTCATGTCAATGGAGAGTCGGCCCCTCTTCTCGGTAACGGTCACCGTGAAGAGTGAAGCCGCCCGGCTGTTGCGTTCCAGGAGCCGACCGATCTGCCGCTCCACCTTCTGTCTATCTCTGAGCTTGCCCGCATCGGCTCGTTCTTTAAGCTTGATGAGCTTGCCTTCAAGACCAGCTGCAAAGCGATTGAGGATGGCGTTCTCTTTTTCCTTACGTCTCTGGGAGCGACAGAGGACAAAGGTTTCGTCCCTCCCTTCCGGTGAAGGGACAAGGCGTACCGTGACGCCGGGCCGGACCTCTTCCCAGTGCTCATCAAGGAGGTGCCGCTCGAACTTTTTCAGCAATGATTTGGGTGTGCCGACCAGATAGCGCGCCCCGGTCGTGCGCATGAACTCCAGGTTGTCTTCACTGATCATACCCCGATCGAGGACCCATATGCGGTTGGCCTTACCGTACTTCGCCTCCATGACCTCAACCATCTCTTGGGTCGTGGTGACATCGGGGCGGTTGCCGTCAAAGATTTCAAAGGCGAGCGGCAATCCTTCTTTCGTTGCCACGAGGCCAATGCAGACTTGAGGACAATCGGGACGGCTGTCGCGGCTGTACCCTCTTTTCGCCTGAGGATTGCCCTCTGCGCTTCCCTCAAAATAGGTGGAAGTGATATCGTAGAAGAGAAAGTCGAAGGTGGTGCCAAAGAGTTCACCATACCGTGTCTGGAGATGTTTGCATAGCTCATCTTTATAGGGCAAGCGGGCATCAAGGGCGCGGTAGAGCCTATCATCATTGATCTTGTCACCCGGCACACCGAGAAGGTCATCCAGGGCCGTCTTGTCGTACCAGACTTCAGCGATCTGCAATTCGGAAGATGGTGCACAGAACCGGGCAAGGACGAGAATTGAAGCCATAACGGACCAGGGGATCTCTTCTCGGCCTTCTGCCATATGCTCCTTGCAGAACTCTGCAAACCCAAGTTTGTTCCATAACAGAAGACCCAGATAGACATCGCCGAAATGGCGCAGGCGTTCGACGCTTACCTTCTTGATATTGACGGTTGCCCATGACGGGGGATCTTCACAGGGCTCGAAAAGGTCAGGCTGAGGTATCGGCTTTCCGTCAAGGATACGCCTGATCTCTTCCCAGCCGACACGTTCTTCCCTATCGAGTCCGGGAAGCTTGCCCAGGGTGGCGACGATTCTCTGTCGCGGACCTCTTCCTGTTCGGACCGACTCGACTAAAGACCAGTAGCCATAGTGCTCACCTTCAACCTTCTTGTCGTGCCGGCGGAGATACACGGTGAACGTATTATCCGAAATTCACGTGGCCGTGGCAAGGGCCTTTTCTGCACTACATCCGGTTTTTGAAAAACGCTAATCGACATCATTCGGGTTTCCGGAAAGATGTTGCTGATCTTTCTGAAAAACCGGGTCTAACTGCGGAAGATGGGCTAGCTCCTTTCTAGGCTCTCGTTTCTTTCGAAGCAGTTGACCTGGATTTCTTCTACTGTGTTTCTGTCGTGTCCATCCGGATCCACACTGAGCATTTACAACCCCAGCCAGAAACAGCTTGACAGAACGACGTGTTTTCAGGTAGGTATTGAAAAAGCTTTATGTACCGGTCGGTAGATCTATGTCGGCCGATAAGAAAGGGGGAACAATGGGAAGGAAGATCTTCGCACCTGTCGTCATGCTTGCAGCAGGGCTCGTGCTGGTCGCCACCTCGGTAGGGGCGCAGGCCACGAAGCCGTCGGGGACGCCCCTCAAGATAGGCGGTTCCCTGCCGCTCACCGGCATCTACTCGG
>OMSV01000109.1 GCA_900290385.1 Syntrophobacter sp. SbD2
TACCGGGATGGAACGCCCGTAGCCAATTCGGTCCTCTATGACTCGGAAGAGCAAACGATCACGATGTTGCGTATACCTTACGATACCAAGCCGTTGTCTGAAGCGCTCTCATCGCATCGGTTCCACCGCAATCTGCCCACCATAAAGAAATATATCGAGATTCTCAGGCTCGGGCACGGCTCGTAGCCGCTATCTCGCGCACTGCCTGGCCGGCTGACTTAAAGGTGTGGTCAAACCATGTGCGCAGGTACCGGTCATCGGCTACAAGGCGAGGCGGATCTCCGGGTCTGATAGGCTTTTCCTCGACATGCACCCGAAGCGCCAGTTCTTTTTCGACTATTGCGAGCAGTTCGCGGACCGATGTTCCCGCTCCGGTCCCCACGTTGGAAACCAGCCGCTCCCGGGCGGAGAGTTCGGTGATTGCCCTTATGTGCGCCTGCCCAAGGTCCATCACGTGTACGTAATCGCGTACGGCCGTTCCGTCCGGCGTGTCATGATTCGTACCGAAAAGACAAAACGAGCCGCCTGACATGGCTGAACTTACCAGGTTAGGCAAGACGTGGGTTTCCGGTTCATGTCTTTCGAAAATCTCTCCTTCAGGATCGTTTCCTATGACGTTAAAGTAGCGCAGCATAGCGTATCGGAGTCCTAACACAGGGGCAGCCGCCGATATCACCTGCTCGCACATCAGCTTGGACAGGCCATATGGGTTGGTTGGCGCTTGGGGATGGTCTTCGCGGATAGTCGGTGTTTGAGCGTTGCCGTATGTGGCGCATGAACTGGAAAATACCAGGGTTTTAGTGCCGGCCCGCTTCATTGCCTTGAGAAGCGATATCGTACCGTTTACATTGTTGTCGAAATAGACCTCGGGTAACCGGGTGGACTCTTCAACATAGGCCTTTGCAGCGAAATGAATGACCGCTTCGATCTTGAACCCGGTCAAAGCGCGGGAAAGGGCTTCTTCATCGCGGATGTCACCGAAGGCGAAGGGCCCGAACTTTACCCATTCGGCCCAGCCGTTTGACAGATTGTCGAACGCCACCGGGACATACCCTGCCTTTTTCAAAAGCTTTGATGTATGTGAACCGATGTATCCCGCTCCCCCCGTTACCAGAACATTCATAAGATCCCCCAACTGAGATGCCGGTTTGCTTGCCCTCAAGGCGTCTGTCTTTGTCTTTTGCGAAGCTTATATACACCTAATTCGAACGATTAGCCAATGGTGCTTAATTGAGCTAATTGAGTTTTTAGGAGTATCATAATAGAATAAACCGTTGGATAAAAAGCACATCCGAAAAGGCCTGCAATTCCGGCCGGCATGGAGGACAATTGGCTGAAACAGAATTCCAATACGTAAAAGTGCATACGCTTTCAAATCGCTTCGAAGCAGATGTAATTGCGGACGCTTTGAGGCAGGAAGGAATCCCGGTGCTGGTGAGGGCGTTCGAGGAGACGCCCTATGCGGGCCTGTTCGTTCCCCAGAAAGGTTGGGGGCGAATCATGGTCCCCAAAGAAATGGCCGATCTTGCTAGCGAAATCATATCCGGTCTTAGCGAAGAAGAAGTTGAGGGGGTGACGTCTGCCGGCGACTGGCAGATCGATCCCCTGTTGTGGGACGCTTTGAGGCAGGCCGACCCCCGGGAAATCACCGGAAGGACCCTCGTGGAAT
>OMSV01000081.1 GCA_900290385.1 Syntrophobacter sp. SbD2
GATCCTTTGCACATCGAACTTTGGTTTTTCCTGCAGGCATGCACCAATTATCGACATCACCAACTGGCTCCCGTAAATGCCGACCTTTCGCGTCCCTTTCACTTGCTCATCCATCTGATATTGTTCCAGCATGAAGAATATTCTATAGGTACAGATTGTAGTTGTTTGCGTCAAGTTCTGCAAATTCGATCAGGCATATGAGCCTGAATAATGCGTCAACTTGACCCCCAACTGGAGGCGAACCGCATTTTGCGGATCGGATTCTGGCCCAAAACTTCTAGAACAATCCCAAGGCTCACAAAATCATACGATTTACCAATCAGACATGCAAGGATATGTCAATGAGACCGGTTTTTGCAATTTTAGGACACACCTCCTTCCCCGCAGTTGAGGGTCTCGTTCCCCCGCCCCATAGTGTTGGGTGGGCCTCAAGCGAAAACTCCACGTTCCGCGAGGCGGTCATTGCAATCCTCATAGCCTGCCGCAACCGGATAGACTCTCTGCCGCAGCAGTTGGAGCAAGGAATGATCCGTATGTCGAGGCGATCTCAGGTCGTCAATTTGAGACACAGCACCACTGAGGATGTTGACTCGCTGATCGATCTCCCTCATGAGAAGAAACCCGGTATCGGTGGTGATCTTTGCGCCCTGAAAATCAATGCTGATGGATCTGTCGAAATCCGGCCTTATGGTCCCTGTCTTTTTCTCACCAACTGCGCGCATGCAGCTTTCCCTCCCTCCGACGAATTTCAACCATAACATCAGATAATTGTGACAAATGCATTATAATTGTCAGGCATGCTCACGCATAATCCAGGCCAAGATACTCCCGTTTCCGGCTGCTCTTTTTTCGCTTTGCGCTTCCCGCGCCTTTTTTTGTCGACTAAAATACTCCCGCAAGCGTCTAACCGGCTGAATACACTAATATCCAATCCCTTCGACAACTTTTCCCAAAGGGGAGGACTAACGTGATAAAGAGCGGAGTTATTATCGGCATTGGAACGGTTATCCTTGTCATTGGCCTTTCGGGTCTGGGTCTTTTGCAGACCGGGGTGTTCCTGGTGTTCCACCCAACCGAAGTGAAATTGCCCGAACCCGTATCCAGCCAACAATCCCAGGGCCCGGTGAACCAAACTGAGACCGCTACTGCATCGGCCCCTCAGGCCGGGGTGGAACCAGGGACCCCAAGCGGCCCGAACCTACCGGAGAGTGCTCCTCAGGGGAGCCAACCCCAATCCGGAGACCTTGCGGTAGTAAAACCGGTCCCCCAGGCAGGCAACGGCGAGAGCAGTTATCAAAAACAGGATAAATTTGCGCACTTCCGGTCCTCACCGGTTCAGATCCAGAGAGAACTCTCGCAGGACGCCAAGACAACTCGATCGCCAAAATACGACGAGAAGCGCAGCCAGGCCCGCCTCAAATCCGGATCGGAGCGCTACACGCGCAGGACGCCTTCGGCTTACAGGGCGCAGCCTGTTGTGATCAGGTTCAATTTCGATCCGGCCCGGGATCGCGGACTTAATGTGGCGCAGGTACATTCGGGTGACAAAATAAGGGTGAAGTGGCGGCAGGTCGGGCAGGTTGGCCGCGGGGTTTACTTCACTTTTTCCAGGAAGCTCAATTCACCGAAGGGCGCTGTTTTAAAGCTGAAGACGAGGTATTCGTTCGCTCACCCGGTTATGTACCGGACTGATCGGGGCTACTATGTAATCGAGGTGAAAATCTATCCGGGTAACCGGTGGAACATCAAGCCGAGGAGTTTTGTATGAGCCGATTCTGTCTAACCATGTTGTTTTCGGTTATGTCCGTGGCCGGCTTAGGCCTGGTTCTCTACGCACTTCTGGCCGGGGGCCCGCCTCGCGGAGCGTCGAGATCCGGCGCGGGGAGTATGGGGGCCGGTCTTGGTGACTCTGCCGGGGAACCTGGCGGGGTTCTCGATCTTGATATGGGTCATGAAGGTCTAAAACACTGGGAAAAAAAGCCCTTCAACCCGGATAAGTACAAACCGGAGCCTATCGCGGCCAGGAATAAAATTCCCTAGAGGCTTCCACGTGAAGACGCGGGCATACGTATAGGCGAAATATAGCCGAATTTTTCGGATGTGACAGCAAATCTCGGGAAGGCAGCCGAAAAGGGGCCGGCCTCACGGGAGGCTGGAGGTCATCTCCGGGATCCGCGAGGTTTTTTTCGATCCCGCAGGCTGACTAACCGAGGGCAAGCCCGCACCGCAGAACTCCCCCAAAAGTCTGCGTCTAACCGTGCTTTGCGGCAAAATATTTCATGTAATCGACAAGCACCTTGACCGCCTCAAGGGTTACCGCATTATAGATGGACGCCCTTAAGCCGCCGACCGAGCGGTGTCCTTTCAACCCGGTCAATCCGGCTTCAACCGCCCCTGCCAAAAATCCTTTCTCCAACTCGACGTCAGGCAGCAGGAATGTGACGTTCATGCGTGAGCGCGAATCCGGTCTGGCCGTTCCCCGGTAGAAGTCCTGGCTGTCAATAAAATCGTAGAGAATCCGGGCCTTTTCGTCGTTTATCTTCTCCATGCAGTCCAGACCTCCGACGGTCTGTTCGATCCATTTTAACACCAGTTCGCATACATAGATAGAAAAGCAGGGTGGTGTATTGTAGAGAGATTTGTTTTCAGAATAGGTCGTGTATCTGAGCATCGTCGGAAGTTCTTTGGGAACTATTTCCAGCATGTCTTTGCGAATAATGACCAGGGTAACCCCCGCCGGACCGATGTTTTTCTGCGCCCCGGCGTAAATCAGCCCGAAGGGGCGCGGATCGAACCTGCGGCTGAATATGTCTGAGGACATGTCGCTGATAAGAGGCGCAGCCCCCGGGCCCGGGAAGCTCCTCCACTGGGTGCCCCGGATAGTGTTGTTCGAGGTTATGTGCAGATAGGCTGCATCCTGATTGACAGGGACTTTTTCCGGGATGCAGGTAAACTCCATGTCCTCGGAGGTTGCGACCACGCGCACCTCTTTGCCCAGTGTGCGGGCTTCCTTTATTGCCCTGGTCGACCAGGTCCCGGTGTTGACGTAATCCGCCGGCTTGCCGGCAACCGCAAGGTTCATAGGGACCATTGAGAATTGGAGGCTTGCGCCTCCCTGAATGAAAAGGACCTGATAGCTGTCGTCGAGGCCCAGCAGGCGCCGGACCCTCTGAACTGCGCTTTCGAGAACGGTTTCAAAACTCTTGGACCGATGGCTTATTTCCAGCACCGACATGCCTGAGCCTTGAAAATCGAGCATTTCCATCTTTACCTGCTCGAGCACAACGAGGGGCAGGGCAGCCGGCCCCGGATTGAAGTTGAAGACTCGACGGGTCATGGGTCTTTCTCCTCTATCGCTGAATAGTAAACGGATGAACGGGATCTTGGAGTTTTTACCTATTCACCTATGCTTTTTTTTGTCAATTTCTTTTTCGAGTTATTATTATAAGACCTAATTGCGGATGAATAGATCGGTGGGGGTTACACCTTGGGCGGGCCACCCGCCGTGATACCCTCAAGTGAGGAATTGAATGCAGATTGAATGGCAAATTGCTCCTTGTGATGAGTGGCAGGCTGATGGTCTGATTTTCTTTGTTTTCGAAAAGCCCCACGAATATCTTCCCGGTTTGAGGGGGTTTCTTGAAGGTGTTGGAAAGTGGCTCGCTGTTTCCGCTGCGTTGCCCGACTTTCAGGGCAAGCCCTCTGAGCTGGCCGTCGTTTATGCGCCTGCCGGTGAGGTGCGGGTCCAGCGCGTCATACTTGCCGGTCTTGGCCCGGCAGAACAATTCGAAGTCGAAAAGCTGAAAAACGCCGCCGCGTTCGCTCTTAGAAAGTGCCGCGAGATGGGCATAAATAGGCCGGGGATCCCAATATCGGCCTTCGAAGGGTTTCCCTGCGAGCCGTCTTCATGCACAACAGGGGGTCTGCTGAGGGAGGGACTCACCGGTGCGATGGCCGGGCTTCACCGTTTCAGTGAAATGAAGACCAAGAACTCCGATGTCCCGCAAAGCCCCGAGTCCATCCTGCTTCTGTGCGATGCCGATCCGGGACCCGTTCTGCGGGAAACCGCCGTCTTGGCCCAGTCTGAAGTAGCGGGGATCGTGCTGGCCAGAAACCTGACAATATCTCCAGCCAACCGGGCGACCCCCGGATTTATTGCCGAAACCGCATCCGAAATTGCTGCAAAATTCGGGTTCCAAATCGAAATAATCGACCTGGATTCGGCGCGGTCCCTGGGCATGGGGGCCTTTGACGCAGTCGCCAAAGGCAGCACCGAACCCGCTTATGTCATCGTCATGGAGCATGTGCCGCCCGGGACCGGTAACGATCCTCCGATTGTTTTTATCGGCAAGGGCATCACTTTCGACACGGGAGGCATTTCGCTCAAAGGAAGAGATAAGCTGGAAGAAATGAAGCAGGACATGGCTGGGGCTGCATCGGTTTTGGGCGCCTTCGAGGTGATCGGCCGCACCGGTCTTGCGAGGCGAGTAGTGGGCATACTTCCCTGCACGGAAAATATGCCCGGCGGCCGGGCATATAAGCCCGGAGACGTGTTTCGCTCCTATTCGGGACAGACTGTAGAGGTCATAAGCACCGACGCTGAAGGCAGGATGGTGCTCTGTGATGCGCTGGCCTACGCCGCCAGCCGCTTCAAACCCGCACTCATGATCGATATCGCCACCCTTACCGGGGCCAGCATCATCGCTCTTGGCAGAGATGTCGCCGCAGTTTTGGGCAACAGCGAAGAACTGGTCCGTTCCATTCAGCAGATCGGCGCCTCAATTGGGGAAAAATTCTGGCCGTTGCCCCTGTGGGATTCTTACTTCGAGGCTTTGAAGAGCGATGTGGCCGACATGAAAAATGTCGGGGACCGCAGCGCCGGGGCGATCGTTGGGGCAATGTTTCTCAAACAGTTCGTGCCGAAGGAAATTCCCTGGGCGCACCTCGATATTGCCGGCACCGCATGGACCGACAAAGACACCGGCTTTTCTCCAAAGGGCGCAACCGGTTTCGGGGTAAGGACCCTGTTTGAAATCGCGCGCAGGTGGCCTGAACTCTGACACTTGCAGTCTCTTCGGCCCTCCGTCACAGTCCGGTTTGCCGTTTTAAGCTGTTGAGCTTCTGGATGAGTTCCCTGGTCGAGTCCGAACTTTTTTGGTCGATTACGTGCGGAGTAATCGCTATCATCAGTTCGGTACGCTGTAGATCGGTGCTCTTGCCGGAGAAAAGAGGCGAGAGCAGGGGTACGTCCTGGAGATAGGGTATCCCGGTTTTTGTGACCGTATTCTGCGAGTTGATTATTCCGCCGATTACCACCGTTGAGCCGTTCTGGGCAAGAAGAGTGGTCTTGATGTTCCTTTCTATAAATGTTGGCGCGGTACTGCTGTTGCCGACGGTAGCAGTGGGGTTGTTTACCTGTCGAATAGTCTGTTCCAATTCGATCCGGACCAGGCCCCCGGCGTTTATATGGGGCGTTATGTTCAGGATGACGCCGGTTTCCGCGTACTGGATCGTGTTGACAACCTCGGCCCCCGTGGTGACGCCGGTGACCGAACCGGTCGGCACCGGCACGCTGCCGCCGACCGTAATGGTGGCCTCCGTGTTGTCGGTGGCCAGCAGAGTGGGAGTGGAAAGCACCGTGACGTTGGTTTTGGAGGCCACAGCGCTCAGAAGCGCCGCTATGCTCTGTGAATTCGCGACCCAGCCCATGCCGATTCCCGTTCCGGTCGCGGATTGCGCCACCGTTCCGATAGTCTGGGAGATGACGTTGCCGATTGACTGGGGAGAGGTGCCGGATGTGGGGGTAGTGGTGGTAGGTGTGGCGTTGGACAGCCCTCCGAAAGACAGGCTGTATCCGGCGCCGGTGCTTGGATGGGTCTGAAAATAGTATTGCAGCCCGTAAGCGAAATCCTTCGTCAAGTCCACCTCGGCGACAAGCACCTCTATCAGTACGGCCCTAGGAACAATATCCAGCGTATCGATCGTCTTTTTTATCTTCCCGTAATCCACGGCGTTTGCCCGGACGACTATAGCGTTATTGACCTCGTCGGGAATTACCGTCACCTCGCCGGTGAAAATGCCCCCGGGCTTTGGCGGCCCGGTCGATGCCCCGGTCGCTGTTGCGCCGGTCTTCGCCGCGTTGGCGCCCGATGTCCGCGAGGCGCCCCCGAACGAGCTTCCGGAAACCGCCCCGGTAGAGCCGACGCCGCCCATGGTGCCCCCGCCGAAGGGGCCGCCGCCGCCGCCGAAGGGGCTGGCGCCGCCGCCGGTACTGGTTGAGGTGCGCCCGGATGGCACAATCTTTTGTCCCAGCCCTTGCTCGCCGCCTGCCCCAATCCCGAGCACCGCGCTCACGATCTGAGCAATGTCGCGCGCCAGGCCGTTCTGGAGGAAGTACACATAGATTTCTTCCTGGGTCCCTAACCCACGTACATCCAGGGCCTGTATCCATTGCCGGGCCGATTTGAGCAGTTCGGGGTTCTGAGCCATGACCAGCACACCCCTGTAATTGTTCAGGGGAATAAACGCCAGGCTGTTCTTGATGGAACTCTCCTTGACCCCCCCAAGCTTGCTCATGAGAGATTCCATCCCCTGAACGGCGTCCTGAGGAGCTATCGAGGAAAGGGGGATGATCTCCATGCTGACTTCCTGAAGAACATTTATATCAATCGTCTTGAGAAGATTGATAAGCACGCGGGCGTTATCGGTTTCTTCAACAAAGATAAGGCTGTTAGTAAGCGGGTCGGATACGATCCTTCTCCCCGGGGTCAGAAAAGGGGTGAGCAGGTTGATCGCCTGCTTGTGCTCCATGAATCGGAGCCGATAGATTACTATGAGCGGCCTTGTGCCTTTTTCGTCTTTGAGCAGTTGCTCATTGGCTAAAGGAAGACCGCTGCCTCCGGTTTTCTGTGCAACCTGGACGAAATAGAACCCTTTTTTGGGGATGATGCTGATCCCATTTGCTTCATAGGCCCTTGTCACCATCCGCAAGAGCTCGTCGTTTTCGAAATCACCTTCGATATACATGCTGATCCGGCCCTGAAGGGTCTGGTCCATCACGTAATTGAGCTTCAACTGGTCGCTGAATATCTGGTTGGTGACCTCGCCAATATCGGCTTTCTCGAAATTAAGGACGATTCGCTGCCGTTCCTTCTGCCCGGGTACGGGCGCCCCGGCGGGTATTTCCTGGCTTGAAGGGCCTAAGAGTCCCGTCTGGACGGGAGAAATCACGGGCTTTATGGGGGACTTTCTTTGCGGCGGCAGTTCTCCGAGGGAAACTCCTTTGGAACCCGCCCCCTGGTCATCTTTGGCCTGTGTGTCGGTCGAGAATTTATCAATGGCGGCGGTCTTGGATGAATCGATTTCGTCCGGTGTGGAAGCAGAAGGGGGTCCAGTGGGCGGCGCCGCCGGCCGGGCGACCTGAGGTTGCGCCATCCGGCCCACCGGGTTCTGCGGTGAAGATTGGCATGAAACAGAGGTGATTACCACTATTATTGCCAAGATAGCCTGGCAAGTTCTCATTAAAAGGCCCCCCACTTGGCAGAGAACTACACACCGGCGATTTCAGATGTCGCGATACTATATCAGAATCGGTGAATGGGCAACAGTATAACAGGCCCGAAGCGGGAAGTGCTATAATAGGCGCAGCCCTAAGATTTTTCTCCTTTTTCCATGAGCGCGGCAAGAATTACGTCTACTACAAGGTCAGGTCCCCTAGGTTTTGTTACTTTTTGTATATTAATTTCCTGCACCTGGATGGCGAACTCAGAATTTTTGACCCTGGAAAGTAAATAGTGCAGCCCGTCGATGTTGGTCTCGATATTGAATTTGAGATGCACTTCCCGATAAAGGCCGTACTCCTTGCTTGTAAGTACCTGGTAAGTACCTGGTAGGTCTTGATGTCCAGTTTCCCCCCTTCAGCCCCGCCCTTTGATGAAAGCAGGTCCCTCAGGGAAGCGGCGAACTGGTAAGGGTCGGTCCCCCCGAACAGTTTTTTTTGCATCTCCCGGAGATCTCCCTCATGCCGTGCGAGTTCGTCCTGAATGCTTTGGCCCTGTTTGAGCTTTTGATCGTATTTGGCGATGAGTTCCTGCTGCTGTTTAATTTTCGAATCAAGCGCCTCTTTCTGAGCCGCTATCGGCGCGATCAGGATAAAATAGGCTGCCGCCAGGGCCGTCACCACGATGGCTGAAGCCGCTATTGAGCCTCTGTGTTTCCCGATATCCGCGATTGTTATCTTCGGTATTTTGACTTTCATTGCGCGCGCTCCTCGGGGGCCTGTTTCCCGGCCTGCTGCTCTTTAGCCGGGGAGGGCGAGCCTTCAAGCAGTCCTTTTTCGGCGGCGGGCACCTCGGCAGCCGGACCCTCACTCAAAACCTCACGGGGTGTTTCGGGCGGCAGCGCTTCGAAACTTTTTTTCAGCTTCTCCATATCCAATTGAAGCTGGACGTTAAACTTCTCCAGGTCGGTCCCGCGGTCTCGGGTTATAGGAGAAGCGAATTTGACGTCGTTAAACCCATCGGTTTTCGACAGCTCGGAGAGATACTTGATCGCCGATTTGCTCTCTCCCCTGAGAATAAGNNCGACAGTGTTTTCTGATCTTCCTGAAACTTCGCAATACGCGTCTGGATTTGCTCGATGGGTTTCCACCGGGCTTCGAGCTGATTTATTTGAACTTTGAGGCCGTTGCTCGTCTTAACCATGCTTGCTGTCGAGTGCGACTGATAGAGGCCATAGAGGGCGAAAATGAAAAGGAGCGCCGCCAGAGGCGCGGCAATTCGAGGAACTTGCCATGGCTTCAACAGGATTTCGGAATCGAAAGTGTGAATCACGTCCTGTTTTAGCATGTGGCGAAGCCAACTGGTGACTAAAGACTCAGGGATTTCCTGCGCCTTAACCGGTAACCCCGCCCTGGTCCAGATTGCGGCCGGATCTTCGGGAAAAGTGCCCTCACCTGGAGCGCAGACAAGATGGATGTGCGGCCCGCACTCATCGTTGCCGAGGCATTTGAGGTTTTCGCCGAACAGTTTCAAGCCATGGAAAGACTTACCCACCACCGCAGAATTCAAAAGGGCGCCCCGGTAGAAACGATGTGCTTCAAGAGTTTCATCATCCAGGCCTCGGACAATGATCTCGCACTCTTCTCCCTCATCATCGATCAGGGGCAGTAAAGCTGAAAACGACAACGCGCTCGGCGCCACGGCGAAGGTATGGAAAAGCGCTCCATTGAGCGCCTGGTTCAGTTTGTCGTAAACCTGCCTTTGAATGGAGAAAACGGGGACCGAAACATGGTGATTCAACGCAACCGGCGGCCCGGAAAAATGCAGGGTGCTGTCGTAATCCAGAAAGATGTTTTCCTGCCAGTCGAAGTTGATCGCCTCATCGAGTTGGTCCTTTATCGACAGGGGATAGTGTTCACTGTGGACGGAATAGAAAACGCTCGACACAATGGCCAGCAGGGCGCTTCCTTTCCTGTCTTTCGGCGTGAGGTTCAGATATTGGAGATGATCGAAAACCGATTCACCCCGAGGGACACGGGATTGTTCGGCTACTCCGATTTCCCACGATCTCCAGTGCCTGTGAGCTTGTATGACCTCTATCCTGAGAGGTTCAACATAGACAACATGCAGGTTGGTCGGTCTGTATTTGATTATGCTGTTTAGCATAACTATTCCTACTGAGATAGACTATAAATCCGGATTACCCAACATCCTCCACATCCCGCAAACAGGATCAATACGGTCATCCCCCAGAAAAGTTATCGCCGGCATGGGGGTGTGGGGGGTCTCGGCAGGTCAAAGGCGAAAACCAGACCATTGCCGGATTGCCCACCGTGGGAGGCCAGACCGAAAAGAGTGTTGCCCAGCAGGAGCAGTCGCCCGCGAACCCAGGATCCGTCATTGTAGTCAAAACGGTGCCACACCGTGTATTGCGATCCGTCGAGTCCGAGGGAGTAGATCACTCCGAAGGTGGTAGGTCCATTGTTGGTCGTGGCGCCGTAGAGCTTATCTCCCACCAGAATCACGCCTTCGTGGGGACCACTATCGTTTTCCGTGAAACTGTGCAAAATCTGGTAATCTGCACCATCGGGCCGCATGGAGAAGATCACCCCCTGGTTGTAAACACCCCCGTAAGCTGTGGCCCCGAAGATCCGGTTATAGGCCAGGATCGGCGTGGAGAAGCATTGCTCCCCGTCCGAACCGCCGAAATGGTGCAGGACCTTGAAGTTCGATCCGTTAGTCCCAATCGAAAACACCGTTCCCAGATTATTATCGCCGCCGGAAAAAGTGGTGCCGTAGAGAATGCCGTTCTCCAACGCCAGGCCGCCTGCGGGCTGATTCCCATCACTCCCGCTAAAGCTATGCAGGATAGTGAAACCGGTTCCGTCCGGTCTAACGGCAAACACCGCTCCCGATTCAAATTCACCACCCAACTCCGCTGTGCTGTACAGTCGTCTCCCGTCGGAAACAAAATGGGCGTAGGGAAGCGAAGCGGAGAGGTCTGCTCCGCCGCAACTGAATTCCCAGAACACCTTATAATTACTTCCATTGGTTCGGAGCGAGAACAAGGTGCCACAGCCGTTGTTATCCGGGTTTAGGCAGTTGTTTTCGCTGCATCCCCCTGCCCAGGTTATTCCGTACAGAGTGTCGCCCTGGTAAAACAGGCTCCCCTGGGGCCATTCGCCATCACCGGGTTGGCCGGCAAAATGGTGAAGTACGGTGAAGTCGGAGCCATCGGAGGTAAGCGAGAAAACCATTCCCTTATTGTCGATGCTGTCACCGGCAGTCATCCCATAGAGCCTATGGCCTACCGAGATAAGGTGGCCGTACGGCGCAAATCCATCGGTTCCGTCGAATTCGTGAATAATCCTGTAGCCTGCCAGAGCCGTTCGGTCACCGGCAACCAGCAATGTGAATAGGAACAACACCGCTACCATCAATCCCCTTCTCATGGTCTCCCCTCCCTCGGGTAAGTTGAGATGGTTGAGTTGACAAGAAAAAGAATCGTCCGTTTCAAAATCCACCGCAAAGGCGCCTAGAATATAGGAATTTCGTTTTTGAGGTTGTTCCGTGATATCGTTTTCTTCCGACCGGTTTTCGGTCGGTTTTCCTTTAAAACTGAATTCAAAGTGATGGTACTTTGCTATTGGTAAATAAAACGGGCTACACGCCGGAAGTATTATTAGTAAAGACATTCCAAGATGCCAGAAATAATAATAAACCTAATCTGTTTGTTACCAAGAACGGTTTCTTTAATGACTTGCTGTCATTTGGATCACCGGTATTTTCATCGCCTTAACTCCGCCCGAGTTCCTTGGCAGGCTAATCCTGTTTTCGCACAAAGGATATTCCCCACATCGATGAAGGGGCCACTGATATTATCTGAGCCGCCCAGGTTGTGCCCCCATCTGACGTGTTCCAAATCGCCCCAGTAAGCGGATACCCACCAGCCGTTTCCCAGGCGTGCCGTTCGTCGATAGCACAGACTCGAAGCACGTACAGCTCGACAGGTGGCGGAGGTGGCGCCGGTTGTTGGTTCCATGTTGTTCCGCCATCGTCAGAACGCCAGATGCCCGAATAATCTGTGACCGCCCAAATGGTTCGGTCATTTAATGCATAAACGCCGTTGACATCTATGTAACCAAATGTCTTCTGAACGGTAACGGAAATACCCCGCCTGGTCACAGAAATATGCACAATCTGACCGCGGCCAACGGCCCAGACCTGATTGGCATTCGCACCATCGACCGTGAGTAAGTAGGGCGTCGAGATAGTTGGGGAAAGCGTATAGGACACCTTCCCCCAAGTGGCCCCTCCATCGGTGGTCCGTAAAATAGTTCCATAAGAATTTCCTACCTCTTCAACCCCAACCACCCACACATGGAAGGGATCGCTGGCATAGACCCCATTCAGTTTAACATTTGGCACCTGGCCAATGCCCTGGCGTTCCCACAGGTCACCGCCATTCCTGGTGCGCAGGATGACGCCTTCATCTGCAGTAAACCCGACCGCCCAGGCGATATTCTCATTAACGGCAGAGACCGCCTGCAGTGAAACATCCCTGAGGTCATCTGTGAGCCCCTCACGGGTCCACCTCCACCCTCCGTCCTTTGTGTGCAAAATAACCGCGTATCCGCTCTCCGGATCGGGTTCACCGACCGCCCATGCTTCGTCGGCGTTAACCGCAGAGATACCAGTCAGGCTTACATTGGGAATATCAATCGAAGTCCCCTGTCTCTCCCATTTCTGACCGCCATCGGTGGTGTGAAGAATCGTGCCATAGCCGTCTACAGGGTCTCCGACCGCCCAGCCAATGGCCTTTTGGGCACAGTATGAAGCATATGGCTCCTGACCTATGGAATGCGCGGCGGGGAACGTGAGAAACAGCAATAAGCCTGCACAGAGTAAAGCAACGATGAGTAGATGATTGCTTTTCATAATGGCATTCTTCCTACGGGATGTAGAAAGTTCAGTGGGAAGTTACATTTATAACGACTCACTCATCGCACTGACTGGTATAAATGTCAAGATATCGCATGCCACTCAAAACTTCACAGAGAAGCCGCCAAATCACGTCAACTCCCGAACAGGTCGGATCCATCCTAATTTCAAACAGCTTGGAGCGGCCCTAAAATATTCTCGTGAAATCAGAATGTGGCTGTAATATGCATTCACCACTAAGTTCTCCTGCTTTCGCCCCTTCATCTTGACGCAAACCAGATCGAGGAGGCGAAAATGACAAGATTCAAATTATTACTAATAGTGGCTATGCTGGTCGGATCAGTTTCAATTTTTGCATACTCCCAGGATACCATCACTCCCGAAGACGCCGCCAAATTCATCGGCCATCTTCAAAAGAAGGGCGATGCTCCTGACCTTATTTGCTTTTTAAAAGGAGCAGACGGCATTTCCTCGAAGTTTTTCCCAATTCCACAGCGACTGAGAAGACACGCCCAATCGGGTTTCTGCATGAAGTCCATTAGGGCGACATTGATCCTGGTTCTCCATGGGCTGTCCTTTGGAAGCCCATAGGCAAAAGAGAACCTTTGCAAGTTTGTAGGATACACTGAAATCTTATCTTTATAGCCTTTGT
>OMSV01000110.1:0-3505 GCA_900290385.1 Syntrophobacter sp. SbD2
AATGAAAAGCGCAAGGGGAAATATTGCCGTTGGATATCGATTTCTTCGAGTTATTGCTTTTCCGCAGGTTGCAACATATAAAGGGGTCACTCAGGCTTTCGGATATGTTGCAATAAGAAGCTTTCAAAGGAGACCCTCATGACCGTGAGAGTTATCATCGAACGGGAAGTTAAACCGGGCCGGGAAGCCGACTTGCAGCATTTAATGATTCAAGCTCGATCAAAAGCGCTCAAGGCAAAGGGCTACATCTCCGGCGAAACCCTCAGGGCGGTGGATAACCCCAATAAATTCCTCGTACTCAGCAACTGGAACAATGTGGAAGATTGGAAGGCCTGGGAAAGTGATCCTAAACGAGCCAAGCTGCAGACGGAAATGGCGCCTTTGCTCCTGGGCAGTGAAAAATGCACCCTATACACGCATTTTTAGTTTCACTGTTTCCGTGATCATTCCATAGACCTGTGGACCTTGTGGACACCTCTTTCGTTCCTGAGGGCGGACATTACTCGCTGGAGGTGTTTCGAGTCTCTCACCTCTATTCGCAGGTGACAGACGCTTGAGGTATCCGCCTGGTTCTCGACCTTCAGACTTATTACCTTTACATCCATTTGACCGAGCACCCCGTTAAGGGCCGCGAGGATACCTCTCTCCCCTGAGTGGATGATGTGGATATCTACAGGGAAAAGCTGTTCTTTCCCCGAATTCCACTGTACATCTATCTTTCTGCCTTCGTCGCTCCCTCTTTCCAGGTTCTTGCACGAAAGCCGGTGCACCGTAATCCCACGGCCCCTGGTTATGTATCCCATGACCGGCTCTCCGGGAACGGGATTACAGCATTGAGCCATTCGGATCAAAATGTCTTCGAGCCCTTCCACTTTAATTCCGTCTTTTGAAGCTACCGGCTTCCGCCTCTCGACTAGGATCTCTTCCCGGGGGTGTTCCTCTTCGGGCGGAAGAACCGTCAGTTTACCGATTACCTGCTTTGCCGTAACCTTGTGATAGCCAATGCCGGCGAGAAGATCATCTACACTTTTCAAGGAAAAGGCCTTTGCCGCTTCGGCGAGCTCGGGTGAATTCAGATAGTTGTTGAAATTCAAACCCTTCTTTCTGAATTCCCTTTCGCAGATTTCTCTGCCCTGAGAGATCGAACGCTCTCTTTCCTCGGTTTTGAACCAATGCTTGATGCGGCTTATCGCCTTGGGGGACTTGACCTGTTTTAGCCAGTCTTTGCTGGGCCGATGATTGGCGGAGGTGAGCACTTCAACCGTATCGCCGTTCACCAGTTCATACCTCAGGGGCGCCAATTTCCCGTTGACTCTTGCACCGACACACCTGTGCCCCACTTCCGTATGTACATCGTAAGCAAAGTCGACCGGCGTGGACCCTTTCGGAAAGGCTTTCACATCCCCATTCGGCGTGAAGACGTAAACCTCATCGGGGTAGAAATCGACTTTCAAGGCGTCAATGACGGATTTGGGATCGCTCCAGTCCCTGCTCAGTTCCATGATCTGGCGGAACCACGAAAAGCGCTGGGTCTCCTGCCGGTCGATTTCGGTAACCGGCTTTCTTTCCTTGTAGAGCCAGTGAGCGGCAATACCTTGATTTGCGATCCGGTCCATCTCTTCGGTCCGAATCTGCACTTCCATGCGTTCTCCGTAAGGGCCGATGACAGTTGTATGGAGCGACTGATACATGTTGGACTTCGGTCTTGCGATATAGTCCTTATACCTGCCTTCCACCGGGGCCCACAGTGCGTGGACAAGAGCGAGCGTTTCATAGGAGGACTTGACCGAATCCACTATGATCCGGAATGCGATCAGGTCATAGATACGCGTCATATCCAGCTTCTGTCTCTCCATTTTCTGATAGATGCTGTAGATATGTTTGGGACGGCCGCGTATACGGCCTTTAAGCCCAAATTCGGCCATCCGCACATCGAGTATCTGTTCGACCTCTCTAATGTAGCGAATCCGGTCCTCTTCGTTTTTAGCGAGCCCTGTAGATATTTCCTCATAGTCTTTGGGATGAAGACACCTGAAGGAGAGGTTTTCCAGTTCCTGCTTCATCCAGTCGATACCGAGCCTGCCCGCGAGCGGCGCGTAGATATCAAGAGTTTCCTGGGCGAAATTGGCGCTGAATCCATCAGTCCGGCAGGATGTTCCTCTAATGCCGTCAAGCCGGTCAGCGAGCTTGACGAGGACCACCCGGACGTCCCGGGAAATCGCCATAATCATCTTGCGGATATATTCGGCCTGACGCTCTTTTCGGCTGCTGAAGACGATTTGGGTCAACTTCGTAACGCCTTGTATTATCAGGGTAACCTCTGGACCGAACATCTCATTGAGATCTTCCGGGGTAATGTATTCTTTTTCCAGGGAATCGTGAAGCAGGCCGGCAGCGACGCTCTCCTCATCGAGGCGCATCCCTGCGAGAATCGACGCAACTGCTAATGGGTGATCCAGATAAGATTCACCGGGCAGGGAGCTTTTACCTCTGTATGCTTTGGAGACAAAAACATAGGCTTTTTCCAGGAGCTGGACATTCGCCCTTGGAAGATAATCCAGCATGAGATCCATTAATTCAAAGAAGCGCAACCCACGCCTCCCTCAAAACACCAGCCGGGAGCAGGAATGGCTTTTGCCTCTTGCTTCCTGCCGGCTGTTTCGAAAAATTCATCGCGCGCATGGCCGCCTCCCCGAGAGCGGGGATTGTGGGGCGTCCCATGGGGTCATGATTTACTGCTTCTAATTTTCTCGCCAGTCATCCGCTCTAACTCAGCCAGGAGCCGTTCAAGCAGCTCCGGCTCGGGGACCTTTTCCACCCGTTCACCCTTCTTGAACAGGATGCCGCTCCCTCTTCCGCCCGCGATGCCCACGTCGGCCTCTTTGGCCTCACCTGGGCCGTTCACCACACATCCCATTATGGCAACCCTAAGCGGGGTCTTGACATTCTTCAGCAATGCCTCCGCCTTCTGGACCATCGGGATGAGGTCTATCTCCGTCCGCCCGCAGGTAGGACAGCTAATAAGCTCCACTCCCCTCTGCCGCAGCTTCAACGCCCTTAAAATCGACCAGGCGACGAACATCTCCTCTTCGGGTTCGGCGGTAAGAGAAACCCTCAGCGTATCCCCGATTCCCTCGAGCAGCAAAAAACCAATCCCGAGGGCCGATTTTATGGCGCCGCTCACTAGAGTCCCGGCTTCCGTCACTCCGAGGTGAAAAGGGTAGTCTGTTTTTTCGGCGAGGAGCCTGTATGACTGTATCGTTGTGATAACGTCGCTCGATTTGAGCGATATCTTTATCAGCCCGAAATCGTTGTCTTCAAAAAACCGGATGTGCCGCAGAGCGCTCTCGACCAAGGCCTCGTGGGTGGGATGCCCGTATTTGGCCAGCAGGTCCTTTTCCACCGATCCGCTGTTTACGCCGATGCGCACGGGGACCTTCCTCTCCCTGGCCAGATCAATGACTTTTTTCACCTTCTCGGGACCGCCGATATTTCCTGGGTTGAT
>OMSV01000110.1:3515-4094 GCA_900290385.1 Syntrophobacter sp. SbD2
TCGAATCGACTTCTTTATCGTCGCCAGGACGTCGGCTGCCTGCTCATCAGGAATCGCCACCCTTATAATTTCACACCCTGCCTCCTCGAGCCTTCTTATCTGCTCTGAGGTCGAGCGCCAGTCACGCGTATCCGTGTTGGTCATCGACTGGACTGATACGGGAGCGCCGCCGCCAATGGCAACGTTGCCTATATGGATTTGCCTGCTTACCCGGCGTTTATATTCCAAAATCGGACCTCTGCTTTCATCATGCCGCTGCGTAGTCATATTCATTACGAAACGGTATGTTCAGGTTTAATCTTAAAGGACTTGCAAATAAATTCCAATTTGTCCAAACCAACTGCGCCAGGTGCTGTTTGGCGAGTGGGCGGCCGACTTTCCCGGCGGCGCAAAATTTCGATAACCCAAAGCCCCGGAGTTGAGTATTTAAATATGAACCTGAAATGGTGTAAATGGAAGACCGAAACTGAAACTAATCGTGCAGATCCCCCGGCAGTTGCAGGATGGCTGCTAAGATAGCGTCCATCCGGAAACTCCGGATGGAACGCTGGCTGTTTCCGATTCGAAAAGGAGGCATTT
>OMSV01000148.1 GCA_900290385.1 Syntrophobacter sp. SbD2
CCCAAGCATTCTCATTGGCCTGGTACAGGTGACAATGGTCCTGACGCTGGCCCTTTTCTGGTTCAAAATTCCGTTCCAGGGGTCGCTGTTCACCCTCTATTTTGGGGCCCTCCTTTTCCTCTTGGCGGCTGTGGGCATCGGCCTGATGGTCTCCTCGGTTGCGGCCACCATGCAGCAGGCGCTGATGGGTAGCTTTCTCACCATCATGCCCTTCGCCATGCTCTCGGGCTTGAACACACCGATCAGCAACATGCCGCATACAGTACAATATATTACGCTGATAAACCCGCTGCGCTACATCATAGTGATTATCCATCGGGTATTCCTGGAGGCCGCTTCTCTCAGGGGCATCTTCCAGGACCTGTGGCCGCTCGCCCTGATTGCCTTATGTTCCCAGACGATGGCCGTGTGGATGTTTCGCCGCCGCCTGACATGACCCTATCGTCAACGTTCGCGAGGAGAGTAACACCCCTTGGGAATCGCTTAATTGCCGGGCGATTATCGCCCTTCTCTTTACCGGTGTTTACATTCTCCCCACCGGCCGGCATTTATTTCATGCCGGCTTGAGTATATCTTTGATCTATATACCCGTGTGCCGGGAAATGGACATTAGATGCCGGATGAGACAGTGCCGAGGGTGGAGCGCTTATCCAATATCCGCAACGGAGGACAAACCTGATGCCGCATGATAAGGAGGGAAAACTGACCCGATTGAATCCTCAGCTCTCAATCACCAATCTTGAACCTGAGAAAAGAGTCGGCCTCGTGGTCGTTCTCACCGGGTATGGAAAAGGCAAGACTTCCTCGGCCCTGGGCATGGTCGTCCGCGCCTGCGGGCACGGCATGAAGGTCTGCATGCTCCAGTTCATGAAGGGCGACATTTTCACCGGAGAATGGGAAGCGGTAAAGAAAATGGACTGCGACGTGGAACTGGTCGCTACGGGCATGGGGTTTTGCGGAATCCAGGGAAACCCTTATTCGCACGCCCAGCACCGTGAAGCTGCCCAGCACGCCCTCCTGATGGCAAAAGAACGGATCACTTCAGGAAAATATGACCTGATCGTCCTCGATGAGATCAATAACGCCGTCCATCTTAAGCTGGTGGACCTGGAACAGGTTATAGATCTGCTTCGCAGCAAGCCCCCCCTGCTGCATCTCGTTCTGACAGGCCGTGACGCAGCCCCGGAGGTCGTCTCGCTGGCCGATACGGTGAGCGAGGTCAGGGAAATAGCCCATTCCTACCGCAAAGGCATAGCGCCGCAGCCAGGAGTGGATTTTTGATAAATAAGGCCGCTTTTCTGTTCACTCTTCACTGCTTCTTGGGGTATCCCACGCACTGGTCGAGGATGATCTTTTGATCCGGCCTCAGCTTCAGTTCTTTCGCCAACGGATCTCTGTCTATGAGCGCTCGCACGACTGTCACCAGGCCCTCGGAGGCGCAGAACAGATAGACATTTTCAGCGATCAACCCGGTGTCCGCGCCTACGAGAATTTGCTTGTCAAGTGAGCCCGCCTCGACCTTTGAGTAATCCGACACGTAGATGAGGACGACTGGCGCGTCTTTTACATATGGTTGTTCACCCGTCATCGCCCTGATGTCCCCGGTCGAGATCGTGTCCAAGGCGTTTTTCTTCGCATCGTAGAGATAGACCCCATCAGCGGTTGCCACATAAATGTCTGTCTCCTGCCAGTTTTTTGCCGAGGGAGCGGTTCGCCTGCCATCCGGACGGTTTATTCCAAAAGCGGCCCAAAGAAGGTTCGACAGGGTTTGCATCTGGAGCTTTTCACCGCTGAACGTCCGTGCCGACATCCTGTCATTTAACGCCGACATCAGAGGTTTTCCGCCCTCCTTTTGAGGATTGGGAAGCTGAATGGACGAAGGATCTGCCGCGTAGCTCAAAAAAGAACCGCTGACCATGAAGACAAGCAGGACGCCGACTAAAAATACCGACCTGATTTGCATGTGAACCTCCCATATAAGCAAATAGAAACTCACCTTTCTGCAATAATTCTAACAAAGGCAGACCATCTGACTTGTCTGAACAAGTGACTTGCTGTTCCTCACTGCAAACTGCCGGCCTACTTCCGGTACTTGCCGGATTTTTCTATTCTATTGAGCAGTTCTTCGAGGCTCGTGTGTTCTTCGATCACATAATGTCCACTGTCTTCGCTTGAGGGTTTGCTATCCAGGTTCGCAACAGCAGCGGTTTCGACAGTTTCGTCACGTTCCTGCTGGGCTGAAGGGGAATGTTTAAGTACACCCCGGTGAGCGTCCTGATCGATAAGAGGAGAACTTAACTGTTCACCGCTCGCCAACAATTATTACCACTACAACCGGTTATGTCAAAAATCCTGTCTAAGCTTTCCTCCGGGTCTCCGTTCACCGCCGGAGTTCCTGTTATGATTGGCCAGTTCAACGGAGAAGTCCAGGATTTGCGAACTTTCCCGGTATGCGTCTGAGCAGAAATCCCCAAGATGCCGGGCGCTTAGCTCGAAATCCTCGATAAACCCCTTAAGGTCTCCCGAACGATAGAATCGTTCATAGACTTTTAGGCCATCCTTCAAAGTGGTAAGAATTTCTTCGGTATTGGGATTCATCTGGGTGATGGCCGCATAGAGTTCCGGACTTTGCGCGAAAATCCTTCCGACGAGGTTCATTTCAATGCGGTAGCTCGGGCTTGTATAATTCATAGTTTCGCTTATGTCTGCATCGAGCTCTCTCAAGGTCCTTCCGATGAGCATGGTCGTAAGGTGGAAAAGCACCTGGATGATGCCCATCATCCTGTCGTGTTCTTCCGGGCTGCATTCCTTGACCCGGATGCCACTTGAGGTAAAAAGCGCGCGCAGCTTCCGCCACTGCGCCTGGCCGATGCGAACGGGACAGGCGGCCAGGGTCTGGCCGTTAAAGCTCGATATTCGGCCTCCAAACATGGGGTGAAGCCCGACGACGCTGGCGGGGGATTTCAGCATCTCTTTTACGGGGGCGTTCTTCAGGCTGGTCAGGTCCATCAGGAGCTGACCCGGTCGAGTATGCGGAACGAGTCTCCTTATTATCTCGACGGTCTGGTGAAGCGGCACGGCAAAAATGACTATATCGGATTCGCCTACAGCCTGCTCGGGCGTAAGCGGCGTACCCAAGTCGGCAATGTTGACGTGAAATCCATGCGAGCTGAAAAACTTTGAAAAAAGCCGACCCATTTCGCCCTGCCCGCCGATTATCCCGATTACGGAACGCTTATTCCACCGGCGGATCGAGCTGGTTGGGCCGCAAGAGTGAGGGCCATCCATACTTTGTTCACCCATTAACCTGTACGTTTGTGTTCGTTCATATAAACCGGCCGATCGCTTCGGCCACCCTGCGGCACTCCTCGATCATGGAGAGAAAAACCGCCGGGCGAAGAGATTGAGGACCGTCGCTCATTGCTTCCTCAGGACGCACGTGCACCTCGACGAGGAGCCCGTCGGCTCCGGCCGCGACAGCCGCCCTCGAGACGGCGGGCACAAGGTCTGCCCTCCCCACCGCGTGACTCGGGTCAACGATTACCGGGAGGTGTGTGAGTTGCTTCAGAAGCGGTACCGCGCTGATATCGAGGGTATTTCTGGTTTCGGTTTCGAAGGTCCGGATTCCCCTTTCGCACAGAATTACCTTCTCGTTGCCTTGCGCCATGATGTATTCGGCCGACATCAGGAATTCCTTTATAGTCGCGCAAAGGCCTCGTTTCAGGATGACCGGTTTATCGATGTTGCCAACCTCTGTGAGGAGCCTGAAATTTTGCATGTTGCGAGTACCGATCTGTATGATGTCCGCATACTTGCAAACCAGCACGGTGTCTCTTGGATCCATAAGTTCGGTAACTACCTTCATACCGGTTTTTTCGCGCACTCCGGCAAGGAATTTCAGCCCCTTTTCGCCCCAGCCCTGGAACGCGTAGGGTGAAGTGCGTGGTTTGAAAGCGCCGCCGCGCAAAAAATGAACCCCGGCAGGCTCGATCTGCTCGGCTATTTCCTCGAGGACTTCACGGCTCTCGACCGCACAGGGCCCTGCGATAATCTGGATCTGAGGGCCGCCGATCAAAAGGCCGTCTATATCCACCACGGTGTTTTCAGGCTTGAATTCCCTGCCTACCAGCTTGTACGGTTTCAAGATGGGGAGAACCTTCTCCACTCCCGGAAAGGTCTCCATGGGGATCTCCGCTATAACCCGTTCATCTCCAATCGCGCCCACAATGGTCCTGTGCTCGCCTTTCGAGATATGCACCCGGAGGTTTATGTCCTCGAGGCGCCGGACTATTTTTAGAAGGTCTTCTTCCCGGTGATCGGGCCGCATTACAATGATCATGACGATTTCCCCCCATATTTTCGCAATTTCGGAACAATCGATCGGGTAGGAGGGGGAGTCGCCTCCCCCGTCCTCCCACACCACCGTGCGTACGGTTCCGT
>OMSV01000167.1:0-387 GCA_900290385.1 Syntrophobacter sp. SbD2
CGTGCCTGCTCAAGGATTGAGCGGTCCCGATTGGCTAAGGGATTGGGATTTTGTTTTTAACCCGCAAAGAGTTTTAAGTTTTTATTTATCCTAACACCCCTCACCCGCTCTTTTCCTATTCACAATTCACCATTCACACTTCGCGCTACTTGCTTCCTGCTCCTCGCTACCGTCTGTTTGCCGCTTCTCGTTGCCGTTTCTATTGCCGGTTCTGAATGCCGCCTCTCGTTGCCGCTTGGCATATCAAAATCACCGCGCGGTACAATACCGCCGTCCAATTGCAGATGTCGAAGGAATCGGGGAGTTGAAATTGGTTTCTCACTATTCACTGTTCACTGCTCCTCGCGTAGCGATAGAACCAAGAGGAGTTATTTTTAATTGTTCACT
>OMSV01000167.1:397-1764 GCA_900290385.1 Syntrophobacter sp. SbD2
AAATCAGTTTGTTGCGCGATCGGCCCCTGCATTTGCCCTGTATTTACAGGAATTACAGTAAGCGAATGAAACTCTTAGGAAATGAATATGAGTATCGGATTTTCACTTTTAGACGTTTAATGACAATGGGTCCGACCCTGTTCGGCAGATGCGTGTGCTAGCTGCGGCTGGTCCTGATAAAGTTTCTGATCCTGTCGTGCAATGTAAAAAGGAGTTCCATTTCCAAACCGTTCGCTTCCTGAAGCTGAAACAAATTTTCCCGCGTAATCGTTTTTTGCAGCCTCAAGCAGAGGTAATTCACGCACAGAATGTCCCGGGCCGATAGAACACAGCCGCGCTCCCCCCAGAAATGGCAACTATTTGCCGAATTCCGCGATTCAGGCAGGGTGGCTCCAAGCATAAGGTTTATCAGCAGGAGCTCAGAGGTGTAGCGATCCTCGATTCCAGCCCCGCAGCAGCTTCCGCCCTCATCACGGTCACACACCCTGCATGCCCGGGCAACTCCCGACAGGAGGCACAACCTGTTCGAAGATTCCACTCTGACCGAAAGCTCCCGGAGTTGTGCGGATATACCCGGATCGGCCCTGAGCGGCTCGCCCCACCTGCCGTGCAGGTCTTTGGCGATAGTGATTTTTTCATTTATCGTTTTTGGTTTCATTTCGGGATTCGTATGGCTTTCAGTCTTTTATTTTCGGATATTGAGTTTTTTCATCCTCGAGTCGAAGGTCGAACGATTCACCCCGGCTTCTTTTGCGGCCCGGGTTATGTGCCATCTGTTCTTTTCGAGAAGATGAAGAACATACTCACGCTCCAACTCTTCCCAGGAGTAGCCGTCAAAAAAACTGCCACGCGCCGCTCCGTTCGCTTCATCCTCCCTTTTCTTTTGGTCCGGCCGCTGTTCCAGCGGGCTTTGCGCATTAGAGGTTATAGAGAAAAAGTGGTTGGAAAGATCTTTGCGGGTTATCAGGTCGCCAGGGGTGATAACGATGATGTGCCTGACAAAATTCTCAAGCTCGCGAATGTTTCCGGGCCAATCGTATTCGAGGAGAAAATCGAGGGCCTCTTTCGAAAAAGTCTTGCGGGCGGTCCCGAGCCGCAGCGCCTCACTGCTCACAAAATGGTCCAGGAGCAGGGGTATGTCCTCGATCCTTTCGCGCAGGGAGGGAACATGCAGCGGCAAGACGTTCAATCGATAAAACAGGTCCTCCCGGAAGTTTTCCCTTGCGATTTCACTTTGCAGGTCGCGATTGGTGGCGGAAATGATCCGCACGTTCACCTTCCTGGGATGCACACTGCCAACGGGCTTGATTTCGCCGTCCTGGATCACGCGCAAGATCCTGGCCTGGAGCTGAAGGGGCATGTCGCCG
>OMSV01000018.1 GCA_900290385.1 Syntrophobacter sp. SbD2
CGAATCCGATCTGGAGGCGCTAAAGAAGAGTATCAATTCCGAATTCAGAGAACACGCACGACTGCTTGAAGTGCAGCAGATGATTCTGAGGGACCCGTCAATCTATGACGAATCCCTGCGCTATATCAAAAAGGAGTGCTCGAACGCTGAGCTTGCCGTTATAAAATCGCTGAGGAAAGCAAGGGAGCTTTTCAACGGCCTTAATGATGAAAACGCAAGAAGCAGAATAGCCGATGTGAATGCGGCCGGAGACCGGGTCATCCGGATTCTGGCGGGACAGAACTCCAACTACCTGGAAGGTATTCGCGAACGGGTCATCATTATCGCTCACGATCTTTCGCCTGCCGACGCCATCCAGTTGCAGGTTGGGCGGACGCTTGGCGTAGTTACCGAAATCGGTGGACGTACTTCGCATACTTCGATTGTTGCGCGCGCGCTCAACATCCCGGGGGTCGTAGGGGCCGAAAACGCCGCCCGTCTCATTTCGATGGGTGACATCCTCATCGTCGACGGTGGGACAGGAACGATAATCGTCAATCCCAGCGAGAGCGATTTAAGCTCCTATTACGAACGTCAGGAAGAATTGGAAGCTTATGTCAAACAGATCACCCGGCATGCTCATTTGCCCGCTGAAACCCGTGACGGTCACAGGGTCGGCGCTGAGGCCAATATCGAGGTCCTCGAAGAAGTGGTAGCTGCCAAGGACAATGGAGCCGAAGCCATCGGCCTGTACAGGACGGAATTTTTTTTCATGAACCGGCTGGCATTCCCGGATGAGGAGGCTCTGTACAGAGATTACCGCGATCTGGCGGAGCTGATGGCGCCTAGCCCGGTCACGATCCGAACCCTTGACCTCGGCGCCGAGAAACTCACCTCCTGGTACCCCAGACTGGAGGAAACAAACCCCGCGCTTGGACTGCGCTCCATACGCCTTTGCCTGCACTACAAAGAATTGTTCAAGAACCAGCTCCGGGCTATTCTGCGAGCCGGCGCAATCGCAGGCAACATCCGGCTGATGTTGCCCCTGGTCTCGGGCGTCGGAGAAATTTTTCAGACTAAGCGCATCTTGGAAGAGGTACAGACGGAGTTGTCCAGAAAACGAATCCCTTTCGATCAAAATATGCCCTTCGGAGTAATGATAGAAGTCCCTTCCGCCGTCGCCGTTGCGGACATGCTGGCGCACGAGGTGGATTTTTTCAGCATCGGAACCAATGACCTTATCCAGTACACTATTGGAATAGACCGATCAAACGAACACGTCGCCTATCTTTACGAACCGCTCCATCCAGGCGTTCTCAGGTTCATAAAACAAGCGGTAGATGCCGGCCACGAAGCCGGGATCCCGGTCGCACTTTGCGGAGAGATGGCCGGAGAGCCAATGTACGTTCCAATCTTGCTCGGCCTCAAAATAGATTCTTTCAGCATGAACCCGGTGTCCCTGCCTCGTGTCAAGAATCTTATAAGACGCTCTTCGATGAAAGAATGTTGCCGGTTTGCCAACAAAGTGCTGCGCATGAGGACAGCACAGGAGGTAAACCGGTCAGTGAGAAAAATGGTTATGAGGAAGTTCCCGGAAGAATTCCGGGTATTCGAACCGAACCATTACGGGAACGCAGCCGTCCCTGCGTGACAGCCTATTGGCACACAGAAATAAGGTCCGGTCGGGTATATGTCCAAGGTCAACGACCCTGCAGAAAAAATCAAAATAATCAGCCAGAACAAAAAAGCTTTTCACGACTTCGAAATAGGTGAAAGGTTCGAGGCCGGGATCGTTCTGCTCGGTACCGAAGTGAAATCGCTGCGGGAGGGACGCGCCAACCTCAAAGACAGCTATGCCAGAGTGAAGCGAAACGAGGTATTTCTATTTGGCCTTCACATCAGCCCATATACTCACGCTTCCTTCGATAATCACGAACCCGAACGGGTACGAAAGCTTCTCCTGCACAGATCCGAAATAAAAAAACTGCTGGGAAAAACTCAGGAGCGCGGCTTCTCACTGGTACCCCTTAAAGTTTATTTCAAAATGGGAAAGGCAAAGGTAGAAATCGCTCTTGCCAGAGGCAAAAAGGAATACGACAAGCGGGAAAGCCTGAAGAGAAAGGAAGAGACCCGCGAGATGGAGCGGCTGAGAAAACGCCACAACATATCCTGACCATCGGGTTGCGCTGGAAAAGGCCGATGTTTTTACCCTGATGCCTCTCACTCGCGCACTATATCGATAATTGTAACCTCAGGAGGGGCCAGGACGCGTATAGGCGGCCCCCAGGTGCCGGAACCTCTGCTTGTGTAAAGGATCGACCCTTTCGAAAGATAATAGGGCCCGTTCTGAAGGGGGTAGACGAACCCGACGATATAACGAAACGGGAACAACTGCCCGTAATGCGTGTGCCCGGAGAGCTGCAAGTCGAAAAGACCGAGGCTCTCGTCGGCCGGGTCCGGCCTGTGCTTTAGAAAGAGAGTAAATAGGCCGTTCTGAGCCTTTCCCAGGATCGCCTTTTCATCCTCAGGCAGACCGGCAGCCGGATCGTCAACCCCGGCTATGTTCAAAATATTGTCCACCGTTTTCACCTCGCCTCTCAGCACGGTAAAACCGAAAGCTCTTTCCGCCTGAATCGACTCAGCCAGCCCGGCGTAAAATTCGTGGTTGCCGGTTATGGCGTACTTTCCGAGCCGAGGCCGCAATCTTCCAAACAGAGCTGGAAGGGCCTCGATGTTTTCCATGTCTCCGTCGACAAGGTCTCCCGTGCTTACGAGAATGTCCGGATTCTCAGCCTCAACCTTGTTGAGAATGTCGGCCAGCAGCTCTTGTCTAACCAGCAGTCCGAGATGCACATCAGAAATTTGGGCTATTCTCAACCGGTCGACTCCTGCGGGAAGTTTGGCCGTTTTGACAACGAGTCTCTCTACGCGCACGCACCGAGCCTCAAAATACCCGTAGACATTTATGCAAAGCGCTGCAGCANNATTCCGGCAACCCCCAGAAGCAAAAAACCCCAGAAAAAATAAAAGACAAATCCCAACCAGCCATATCCCAGAAGAGCACTTGCACGCGCCAGTACGTGGTGGCCGCCTCTTTCGAGCAATCGAGTCCCGATTGGCGCAAAAACCATAAGGGCCATGAACAAAATCAGCAGAAGATGAACGGGCCACTTTTCAGGCAACAGGACCTTGACACGGGCATAGACGAATGCGTGCAAGAGCGAATAGATTGACAAAAAAGCTATAAGGAATCTGGCCATGTCTAACGCCGGTAGGCTAATTGGGACACCATAAACTATAAAAACCCCGCGTCCCGGGGCGGTAAAGGCTTTTGACTTGCAGCCCCGAGCGGGGCTGTAACATTTACGGAAGGATACGAGAAGGGTCTATTCTTAATTATCGAAGCCGAACTGGTTTATCAGCTTTTCATAGAGATTTTTGCCCAGAAAAGTCCGGAGCTTTCGACTCTGCTCACACCTGGATTCGTATTCCAGCCAAAACTCATCAAAGCCGTCCAGTCTTGCATCCGAACCTGAAAAAATCTCGTTGAATTCATCGTGCCTGGCGTAATATTCCTTGAACATCTCGCAGCCGGAGGCATCCAGAATAAGCATGAACAGCACATCGGAGGGAGTGATGGCGTCTTCTTCGGGAGGCACTACGACATAGAGATCTATTTCTTTCCCGGGCCGGCTGATCTGGCATCTATAGCGGTCCAAGTCCATCTGGGGATGAGTGCGGCCGGATGTGGCCTGACTTACCTTCATCAACTGCATCGATATGCCATACTGGTTCATAAAAGTCTGAATCGAGCCGTTTTGCATATTGTCCCTCCGAAAAGCCATGATCTCGAATATACACTCGCCCGCAATTTCACAGTTAATGAGCTGAACTCTATTCGTGTGTACGAATACAACGGTCAAAAAAGAATATATATGGGGTGAACAAAGTATTTACTGGAGTAAAAGATGTATTTTTATGGTGGGAATAGAGTAGTCCAACTCCCCCGGGTCCATACGCTCGGTTTAGCCAGGTGATGAAAAAAGAGTTTTCCGGTGGGTGAAAAGCCTGAAAATTGCTAATGATTCCGTCATGCCGGCGGGAGCCGGCACGGGGTAACACCGTTCGACCTCGAGCATTTCCTTAAATCAACGACATTGCCGTCCGGGGGTCACTGTCAACCGGTTTTAACGCGCTAAGATATTGAGCGCTGAGGGATTCAGAATCAGGAAAACGAAATGAAACAATTTCCCAAAACCATCTTCATACCGGGTTTGGTCACCTTTTCGACAGACCTTTCGAGCTAAATTCCGGCTTGGAATCCCCATCCAGCCCGCGCAAAGCGCGAAGCAATAAATTCGCGCTTTCTACAGCTGCTGCAATTTCTTCTGAGCGGCCTGGGCCTGGGGTGTGCCGGGGAATTTTTCCACAAGCCGCGTGTAGATGATACGAGCCATTGTGGTTTCGCCCATCTGCTGCCATCCCATTGCCTGCTTGAGAAGGGCGCCGGCTGTTTTACCCCCTTTCGGGTATTTGTCTACCACTTGCTGATAAGCTTTAATTGCGTCCTCATAGTGCTTTTCCGAAAAGTAGCACTCACCAATGTAATACAGAGCACTTTCGTCCAGGCCGGATTTGGGAAACTTCGAGACGAATCCTTGAAATTCTATTCTTGCAGCTTCATATTTCTTTTCCTGCATCAGGTGGAAACCTTTGTCAAATTCCGTTTGTTCGGAGTTTTTAACCTGAGCTTCCGGGGACGGCGACTGGACACCGGGTCGGGGAGAAATCTCGACGGCAGGCGCTCCTGATGTTACGGAGGCCTGCTGTTGCGGCCGGAGCGCATGCGAGGATGGTGGCGCTTCTTCCATCACAACGGTCCCGGAAGGAGGCATTGAAGGTTCCGGCGTCTGGGCAGCAGAAACNNGTTTGTAGTTCTTCCATCCGAGAGTACAGGTCCCCGCTTTTTCGAGCTGCTCCTTCGGTGCTTTGAATGCGCGCCTCAATGGCGCTCTGTCGCTGGTTCAGAATAGACAGGTTTTCTTGAATTGTTGTGGTTTCCGACGTCGAGGCGCACCCCACAAGCAATTGTGCAAAGAAAACAACCACGCAGTACCGCAACAATCTCTTCTCGATTCCACCAGGCATAAATTCCCTTTCCTTAGTAGCCCTTCATTCAGATGTCCTGGAGGGGCCGCACTGCCACAGCCCGGACATATCCATAAGGAAAAAGAGATTTTTAATAATTCAAAACAAAGTGAGCCCGCCGGTTCTTTGCCCAGGAGGCCTCATCATGCCCGACAGCGGCAGGGCGTTCCTTGCCGTAGCTGACCGTGGTGAGCTTCAGGTTAGAAGAGTTCGAACTGAGAATGTATTGCTGTGCATCATGGGCACGCCTTTCCCCCAGTGCAATATTGTATTCGGTTGTTCCCCGCTCGTCGCAATGGCCTTCGATAGTCACCGCCACCCTGGGGTATCTTTTCAGAAAGGCGATTTTTTCGTCAAGTACCTTTTTTGCAGGTTCTGTAATAGTATACGCGTCGTAGTCGAAGTAGACATCCTCGTTTTCGAAGGCTTTAGCCTTCTCCAAAAACTCTCTTTTTTCAGCCTCCGAGTTGATGCCCAACTCCCGCCACTTGGCATCGTCCATCGGCCCCCCTGTGGCAGCACCATACTCCTGCCCCTGAGCGCCGAAGCTGGGCGGAGGAGGAACGTTTTTCTGCGAACATGCGCTAATTGCGGCTATAAACGCGAAAATCATCAAAACGAAAAAAATACTTTGTTTGCTTTTCATTCCTTTTCCCTCCTGGCGATTCGGCTTACTGGCGATTCCTTCTGGGTGACCAGTCAGGCAACTCCTGCGCCCCGCTCTGCCGCGTTAGCTGCCAATCCCCAGTCCCATTCGAATACATTATCCGAATTGCGGCCCCCCCCTGCTTATTAGAGCTGTACGCAATACTCCGCCCATCAGGCGACCAGCGCGGACTTTCATTTCTGGCTCCGTAGGTAAGAGCATGATTATCACTGCCGTTCGGACTAATAATGAAGATGTTGAATGCGCCCCCCTCCCTTCCGCTGTAAGCGATCCAGTCGCCTTTTGGCGACCAGGACGGAGACACATTATAATTGCCGTTGAATGTCAGGCGTTTTTTCTGGCCGGTCGTAACATCGAAAATGTATATCTGCGGATTCCCGGATTCATTGGAAACATAGGCGAACTTTTGGCCATCCGGCGACCATGAAGGAGATACACTTATCGAAGCCCCGAAACCTACCCCGAATTTCCGTATTATCTGTCCTGTCGGGCTTACCAGATAAATGTCCTGGCCTCCATCTTTGCTCAAAGCAACAGCCAGCTCATTTCTTCCCGGTCTCCACGCAGGAGCGATATTCATCCCCGGAAAACCGCTGATCAGGTAACTGGAATTGCTGTGCACATTTACCCCGTAGACTTTGGGTGATCCGTCCTTATAGCTCACAAAGGCTATCTGGGTCTGGTCGGGGCTCCATGACGGAGAAAGCGCGATGCTGTTGTCCCTGGTTACCTGCACCGGATTGTTGCCGTCAAAATCGCAGTAGAAGATCTCCTTGACGCTTCCGACGCTCTGAACGTAGGCAATCTTCGTATCGAATACCCCACGCTCGCCCGTAACCATCAACATGATATCGTCAGCAAAGGCATGCACCATCTGCCGCCAGGCCCGCAACTCGCCGGCATAGCTCTTGTGCGTTCCGACCATTTTCCTGCCTGCAATATCAAAGAGCCAGCCGTCCAATTTGATTGAATTCCCCTGGACCTGATAAGAACAGCGAGCCAGAAAGTCTGCCCCCTGGCGGCTCCAATCCTGGAACTTGATCTCGGAAGCTTCAAGCCCCATTGACTGAGGGTCTTCCAGAAACCCCTTCCGGTCCAGCGGCCGAAAAACGCCTGAGATATTTAGATCGTTTGAGAGAACGTCGCTCATTTCCCGGGCCAGTTGGGTTTGCTCCGGTGACATGTATTTGAAATCCGGGACGGCAATTGGAATCCTCTGGATAGCTGACGGGCTGATCTCTAACTCAACCAGAGCTGACGAGGCTTTGGCGAAACCAAGTGAAATCAGAGCCAGGAACAATACAGAAAGAATTCTGACGGTTTTAATAATGAACTGTTGACTCATGGATTTTAAATAAAACCTTTCTTCTAGGATACACCCCGCGAGCTGAATTTGAGCCTGAAGTCCTGTTTCGGACGCTCCATAACCGGAGGCATCGCGGGTATATTTGCATTTCGAATTGCTCGAACCGCTGCAGCATCAAGGACACTGTTTCCAGAAGACTTCTCGATTTCTAAACTGAGCACCTCTCCATTCCTGCTCACCACTATTAGGGCACTGGTCTCCAAGCTTCCAACATTCTGATCGGGGAGTTTGAATTCCTGTCTTATCGCGTTTCTAACCTTTTCATAATAAATCTGCGCAGCGGCAGAAATAGCTCCACTTCCGTCAGGAGACCCGAAGACACTGCCCTGCGTCGCACCTTTGGCCCCTCCCTCGGCCGCGCCGCTCGATGTCCCGCGCGTCGCTTTTTCACTCCCCGGCAGGTTCATTGCCGGAGCCTGATGAACCGGAGCTGTGGGCTGAGGCGCCGTCTGCTCTGCAGTCGCCACCGAGGTGTGCGGAATTACTTTCGGTTTGGCAATCAGCTTATCCAGGTTCTTTTCAATAGCTTCAAGGCTCTGTGGCTTTTGGGACGCAATGGGAACCTCTTTGGGTTCGATTTTCTTGATCTGCGCCTCCGGTTTTCTTACCTCCTCATCGACTGCCAACCGCTTTACCGGCGCAACCGGCTCGGATTTTCGGCTCGCCTTGCCCNNCCCCGGCGCAACCGGCTCGGATTTTCGGCTCGCCTTGCCCGAAGTCGCCACATTCTCGGAGACCACCGCCTGCTCAGCCGCCTTGGGGTTGCCCTTGATCTCCGAGGAGCCAGTTCCCAGGTCTTTCATAGACACCAGATTAACCGTGCAGAAGGGAGGCTTCAACGGTTTGTGCGGCATCACAAACGCCCAGATAAAGGCGATGCTGAAAGCCAATAAATGGACTAGAAGCGAGCCCCCGATCCCGGCCGCCAGGTCCTTTTTGGGAATTCTCTTATCACCTAATTCCAGGGATTCCATTCATTCCCCCCTGAACCCTCACTACGTTCGGGTTCGCGTTAGCATTTTCGGCCGGCCTTAGACGCTGTAAGTTCGCGTCCGATTGTTCGTGAGGACGCACCGGCCGCCATGCGGCAGCAGACTGTGAAGGGAAATCAAATCTTGCCCTTGCCCTTTTGTTGAGACTTGTTAACAGGACTTTTCGCAGGCTCGGTCACCATCCCTATCTGATCAATTCCGGCCTCTCTTATAAGTCCCATAACCTCCATTACATACCCATAAGGGATTTTCTCGTCGGCTCGCAGAAAAACACCCTTCTTATTTAGCTGGTTCTGACTAATGGCCGCCAGCTTGGATTCCAGTTCGCCCGACTCAACGAGATTGTCGTTGATATAGATTTTGCGGTCCTGAGTAATCGTGACGAGCAGCCGTTCATCATCAGACGGGATGGCCGGCGCCGAACTCTCAGGCAGCTTCACATCAACTCCCTGGGTCATCATCGGGGCCGTCACCATGAATTTGATGAGCAGAACGAGCATTACGTCGACAAGCGGCGTAACGTTAATTTCAGAAACCATTCCTCTGGAACCGCTTCCGTTGGCTTGCATCAGCCTCTATCCTTTAAGTTCAATCCTGCAAAGCAAACCTCTGTTCCGGGCCCTGGCTCTGCGCCGCTTCTTCCTGCCTGCCCTTGCGCATCAGGTCGCGTTTGAGCATATTAAGATAATCGGCGGCAAAATGGCTCATCTCGTTTTCGATTCCCCTGATTTTAGTGGAAAAGTGATTGTAGCCGACAACCGCAGGAATCGCTGCTCCCAGACCAATGGCAGTGGCAATAAGGGCCTCCGAAATTCCCGGGGCCACAACGGCCAGGTTGGCGGCGCCCTTGATACCGATTTGCTGAAAACTCGTCATGATGCCCCAAACCGTTCCAAAAAAGCCGATAAACGGGGCGGTGCTGCCGGTTGTGGCAAGCAGAGGCAGAAAGCGCTCCAATCTATGCCGCTCCGAAGTCATTCCACCCTGAATCGCCCGATCAACGTTCTCCAGCAGGATTTCGGGGTTTGAAGACAGCTCCAGCACGTTCTTTGTTTCCAACGATTTCCCGAGCCTGCTCAGTTCCGCATAGCCTACCCGGAAAATCTGTGCGAGATGGCTGTCTTCCAGCCTCTCGCAGTCCCGGTATAGCGCAGAGTAGTTCTTACGCTGTCTGAACAGGGATATGAATTCAACCGACTCCCGGTTCGCCCGGCGGAGCATGCGGTATTTGAGCACTATAACACACCAGCACGATACCGAAAGCACCATAAGGATCAATAACACGAACTTCACCATCGGTCCCGCATTGAAGACCATATCCATCACGCTGTCTGCCGATCTCTGATAAGGCGCGTCGAAATCGCGGGCACCATATGCTATCGCCGACAAAAATTGTATAGGCATCAATTTGTATTCCCTTCATGCATCGCTCTGACAATTTTCATAATATTCCTGAAAGCCGCTGCGGCGCACTCCATAATGTGCAAGTCCGTTATCTGATCGGACACTTCGGAGGCAACCGGATTTATTTCCAGAATATGAGCCCCCCTCCTCTTGGCAACCAGTGGAAGGTGGGAGGCGGGAGCAACCCTGGCAGAAGTCCCGACTACAATCATCAGGTCGCACTTCTCCGCCGCATCGAATGCGAGCGAGTACGCTTCGGCAGGTATTCCCTCCCCGAACAGGATAACGTCCGGCCGAATTGGTCCCCCGCACGAACATAAAGGAGGAAGACTCTCCAGTGAGATGTCCGCTCGCAGAAAAGGCTTCTCACAGTTGTCGCAGTGCATTCTGCGGAAGTTTCCATGAAATTCAACGACATTGGAACTGCCGCCCCTTTGGTGCAGGCTGTCCACATTCTGAGTGATAACCATCTTTATGATACCTAGCTTCTCGAGTTCACCCAGCGCAACATGCGCTTCGTTGGGGCTGACTCCTTCTACAAGAGCGCCCATCTCGATAAGCATTTTCCATACCTTCGCAGGGTCGGCGCGGAAAGAATCTATATGCCCGTATTCAAAAGGGTCGTATTTGGTCCACAATCCGTTGTTACCCCTGAAGTCGGGTATTCCGCTCTCCACCGATATCCCGGCGCCGGTCAGGGCTACGGCATGCCGGCTCTGCAAAAGCAGCTTGGAAAATCTGTGGTATTTATCCATATTTCTCCAGAATAATTAAGTTCTTGGACCTAAACGGCGTGTTATCGTAATTCTCCCGGAAATGCTTGTCAAGAGTTTAAGCGGGGCGCGAATCGCGCCTAAAAACGAGACAAAATGCCGATTCATCAATCAAACAATCCCTACCTGTAAATCTTGAGCGTCTGCCCGACTCGTATTTTATTTCCGGCAATCTTGTTCCAGGTACAAATTTGCTGCTTGGTTGAATTGTACTTCTGGGCGATCGAATCGAGCGTATCACCCCGCGAAACCTTGTGCACCAAAACGCTCGGCTTAAATGTGGACTTCCAAGCCACCAACTCCTGCTCGAATCTCTGTCCCCTACCCTCGGGTACTCGTAGCGTAAAGGCCCCCTTCGGGATAACGTCCGAAACCAGGCAGGGATTGAGCACCTTCAGTTCCCGGTAGGTAACCCCGGCAGACTCGGCTGCCACGGCGATTGGCATCGGGCCTGGAAGCTCGACTTTTACCCTCTCGAAAATAATCGGTTGATAACCGGCCCCCTTGGGAAGGTGATAGCCGTACTGCTCAGGGTTCGCCAAAACCTCTTTTATGGCCAGAATCCTGAAAATGTAGCGCTCTGTTTCCTGAGGCAGTTTGAGAGAATAATAATTGTTGGCCTTTTGTTTTCCGATTTCAACCTGAATACGGTGCTCCCCGCAATTAAAGGCGGCAATGGCAAGCGTCCAGTTCTGAAACTCGTCGTGCAAGTTCTTCAGATAGCCGAACGCCGCGGTAGCCGATTTATCGAAGTCATAGCGCTCATCAATGGCGGTCGACTGCGTCATGCCGCAGGAAGCCGCCGTGCTTGCCATAAACTGCCAGGGGCCGGCAGCGCCCGCAGGTGAGATGGCCATGGGGATCAAATCGCTTTCCGCAACAGCCACATATTTCAGATCGTCCGGAAGACCCCTGGTCGCCAGTTGCTTCTCGACCCATGGGAAATAGCGCTCTGTTCTTTTTAGCCAGAGGTAAACCTGCGCATGGCTTTGCGTAAGGATTGTAAACTCACGGTCGAACCTTTCGCGAACGTCGGCAGACCCAAGCGGTACCGCTTCACCGCAAAGCTCAGCCTTCTCCGGAAGCCCAAAGCAGGGCACGAACCATGTAGGAGCGGGTGGCCTGGAATCAACTCCGCCCCACCCTCCGGCCCCATAGAACCCCAGCATCAGGATTAAAACCAGAACCAGAACCCCGAGTCTGCATTTTCTTTCAAGCGGCATTGGTAAACTCCTGCCCAAATATCATCAAAATACTTAAATAACACAAAAACACCGATACAAATACGGCTATAACGAACCCTTGGCCAGGTCCACGGCCGTCATGGACGAGATCGGCTCTCTCAGGAACTCTCGCTGAGACCTTCAGGTCTCCGGGTCTTAGTGAAAGCGGGACTTACTGCGTATCCGCAGAACCGTCGCCATTCTTCAAACGGTTCATCCTCGCCAGGAGCTCGCCCGGCGGCATGATTCCCGAAACCCGCAATTCGACCCTCTCCTCACCCCCGGGCTTTAGAAAAATGGCACAGGGTATCCCCGGAATATTATAACTGTGCGCCAGACTTTCTTTTGCACGATCTCCTCGTTGAGAGAAATCTACCTTAATCATGACAAAATCTTTTGCGGCGGCCTTGATAATCGAGCGCTCATGAAAGGTGATCCGGTCCATATGCCGGCACCCGGGACACCAGTCGGCGTAGAAATCAAGTATGACGGGTTTACCCGATTCTTTGGCTTGTTCCAGGGCTTTCGCCGAATATGGCGTCCATTTTACTGCCTCACCAGGCATGGCATACCAGATAATCGCGCCTGCCAGGCAGATGCAAACAATCCCGACGCCAGTCCTTATCCATTTGAAGGCTGCGGACCGGCCCCCGGCCGAACCTATCCAACCCAGATGAACCCCAGCCGCCAGAGCGATGACCGAAAGCAGTCCTGCCCCCAGGATACCGGGCATTATGGGAAAAATGAAATAGCCGGCCGCTCCGATCATTACCCATCCCATTGCTTTGCGGACCCACAGCATCCATTCACCGGATTTGGGAAGCATGCTTAATCGGCCGGAAAGCAAGGCTAGAACAAAAAGCGGAAATCCCATTCCAAGACTCAGACTGAAAAAAATCCAAAAACCGTAAACAGGGTCCCTCGAATTGGCAACCATGACTAGAACCCCGACGATGAACGGCCCAATGCACGGGGCGGCGACTACGCCCAGAGTCAACCCCATGAAAAGGCTACCGAGGTAACCGGCGTAATTTCGAGCGGCAGCACCGGTTATCGATGAAGGCAGCCGGAATTCCCAGACTCCGAACATGCTCAGGGCAAAAAGAAACATAACCAGGGCCACCAGCACAAGAGTTATGGGGTTTTGAAGCAAAGTGCCCAAAAGCCGCCCCGAGAGCGCGGCGAAAACCCCCAGCATAGAGTTCGTTACAGCTATTCCCAGAACATAGAGCAGAGCATTGATCACAATGGCGCCGCGTCCAGGCTTGAGAACCATCGATTCGCCGCTGAAGTAGGATATCGTAATGGGCACCAGAGGATAAACGCATGGGGTAAGATTGAGGGCCATTCCTCCAAAGAAAATCGAGATAATCGCCCAGAACATGCTGAAGCCGGCGGCGGGTAAGGCGGCCGGCGCGGCCACGAGCGCCGCCGGAAACAGGCAGAAACAAAGAATAAAAACCGGTAATGCGAATCTGTACGGTTTCATCAGCCTCTCCCTGAATCCAAAAAATCTTATCGCGGGCAAAAACTCCACGCTCCGCGAGGTTTGCTAATAACCTTCAAAGCCGCCGGGAGTCCAACCGTCCCCTCGTTACACTCTTTTCAATTCCCGCTTTAACCACCCACACCATCTTATAACCTCTTCTATAGCGCAGAAAAGTTAAAAAGCTACGCCAAAGTATTTTATCACAGCTATGGGAAAACCGGTATTGCCGCCTTCGCGCTTTGATAATGTGAGATGGCAGGACCAGCGGATGTCCAACGGATCGCCTCCGGCGTTTGAGCCTAAGGGGATGGGCGCCTCAGAGATTTGGAACGTACATCGGCAGGATGCTGTTGGCGCTCCGCGAGGGCAGCGCATTCCAGGCGAAGCGCCAGGGTTGGGTTAACATCCGATCACCTGAAAGGGAATATTCGGATTATGCAGGATTGCTATGCAAAACTTCGAGAGCATATCAGTCAGATCCGCAAAGGCCTCAGGTTTTGACAGGAATGCGGAAGCCCCTGCCCTCTTGGCCAAGGCTATGTCCCGCTCCTCCCCGGATGTTGTGAGGATGAGTATGGGGATATTATTCAGTTGCGGATCGGATTTGATTATTGCCAGCGCCTCACGGCCATCTATGCGCGGCATATTTAGATCGAGAAGGATCAGGTTGGGTCTGGGGTACTTTTCCAGGTCAGAAAAATCTCCCTCGTTGTAAAGATAATCCAAGAGTTCCCGCCCATCACCTACAAAACGCAATTCATAGGCAAGGTCCATCTCCTTAAACGCTGATTCCACGAGAAGGCAATCGTCCTCATCATCATCGGCCATAAGAACAATTAGTGAAGGGTTTTCCTTATCCATTAAGGCCCCTTTTTTTGCTCCATCGGGAGGGTCACAATAAAGGTTGTGCCTTGCTTGGGAACACTCGTTACCGTGATCTCGCCACTATGCCGGTTCACGATCTTTTTGCAAATGGCAAGGCCCACGCCTGTTCCGCTGTAAAGAGTCTTCTTGCCATGAAGCCGTTCAAACGGCTTGAAAATCTTATGCTTATAACGTTCATCGAAACCTATACCGTTGTCCTCGATCGTAATCTGGCAGGTTGCATCCGCGATTTTTCCGTAAATCTTCACGAGGGGTGGTTCCGATTCCTTCCGGTACTTTATTGAATTTCCGATGACGTTCTGAAAGAGCTGGCGCAATAACGCGGCGTCGGCGTCAACGGTTGGCAGCTCACTAATCTCCACCGCCCCCTTTGCTTGAGCGATCATATATTCAAGGTCGCTCGCGGCGTCTTTGGCGACTTCGGTCAGGGATACCGACTTGAAATTTAGCTTGCTTGTGCCGGTTCTGGAGTAATTTAGCAGTGCCCGCAGCAACTCCGACATACGGTTTGCAGATTTTGTCAGGCGCTCCATGTAGTCTTTGCCCTCGGAACTGAGGGAATCCTTATGTTTTTTAATGAGCATGTCCCCGAAAATCTGAATTTTGCGCAGGGGCTCCTGGAGATCATGAGAGGCGATAAAAGCAAATTCCTGTAGTTCCTCGTTTAACTGTTCAAGCCTGGTTACCGTGGTGCTGAGTTCGACGGTACGTTCGCGCACACGCAATTCAAGTTCAGTACGTGATCGGCGAAGCTCATCCTCCATCTGTTTTCGGTCGGTGATGTCCCAGATAAGACCGTTAACCATCACCGGCCGGCCTTTGTCATCATGGACTAACTTTCCGCGTGCAGACACGTAATGGACGCTTCCATCCGGCCAAACCACCCGGTATTCCGATTCATAAGGCACATCCTGTTTAATGGTTCGGGCCCACACCGCCTTGAGCATCTTACGGTCGTCAGGATGTACCGCCTCGTAAAACTCCTCCGCCGTTCCGATAAATTTAGCCGGGTCTATACCCAGAAGATGACAGACCTGATCGTCAA
>OMSV01000125.1 GCA_900290385.1 Syntrophobacter sp. SbD2
GTAATCCAAAGTCGGTGGTGGTGTTGCTGGTGTCCCCTTAGGAGGTGCGGCTGCAGGCGCGGGGGCCCCTGCAGGAAGGCTGGAAGATCGCTTCACGAGGCCAAGGCGCATCCGCCGCTGCTCCGCAGGGAGCTGTGAAATAGCTGTCTCTTCTGCCTGCCACCTTGCGCCGCTGCTCTGGATCCGCTGTTTTACCGTCGCAAGTTCCTCCGGTGACGCTAGAACTGATGAACTGAAAAAGGCCAGGAAGAAAAGACCCGACAGGAGCGCAAAAAGACTTCGGTCCCATCTTATTTTTGTCTTGTACATAACAATTTTCCTTTTCATTCAATGCCTTAAGTTAAAATTTAAAGCACAGTCGCACTTCCGGTAAGGGCTTTCTTCACTTTACGTGTATTGACGAGAAGCTTGAGAGATTAGTTTACGAGCGACTTAATTTTAGCGAATCAGATTGCGCCGGTCAATATGCTTGGCCTCAAAGACATGGCTCCCCCCTTTTTGAGGGCCTGTATCATTAATTCGACATGACCGAGGAATAACTTTAGGATTAAGCTCGCCCCCGTCGAAAATCAAATTAGGACACTATCTGCTTCGCGATGTATTTTCTTTCAATAATGAGTCAAAGATAATCTTGCAACCCGTGCCTGTGGTGATATATATGCCTGATTCAAATCCAGTCCGGGAAGGATTTCAAAGGCCATGGGCATGGTCCGTACCCGCCTCAAGTCCATGATAGCTGAGACGCTGGAGTATGTTACAGGCAATCATGACCTGAAGGCCGACATCAGCATTGAACTCGAAATACCCAGGGGCTCCGAACACGGGGATTACGCCTCCAATATCGCGCTCGCTCTGACAAGGCGTCTGAAGCGCAATCCCAGGCAGATCGCCTCTGAGATCGTCGCCAACCTTAATGATACTGACTGCATACTCGAAAAAGTCGAGATAGCCGGGCCGGGTTTCATCAATTTTTTCATCAAACCGGCTGCGTGGTATGGAATTATCCGGGAGATTCTGGACAATCCACAAAAGTACGGAAGGCTTGAAATTGAAGGAGGCCCGAAGGTCCAGGTGGAGTTCGTGAGCGCTAACCCTACCGGGCCACTTCATATCGGTCACGGCCGGGGGGCCGCTATAGGCGACGTGCTGGCAAACATTCTGCAGGCCCGTGGTTTCCAGGTCCAGCGCGAGTACTATATAAACGACGCCGGAAACCAGATGGACACCCTGGGCCGCAGCCTCTATTTCCGCTACCGGCAGGAGCTTGGCGAAAAAATCGAGTTGCCCGATAACCACTATCGGGGTGAATACATGCGGGAGCTTGCCGGGGACTTCAGGCGGGACCATGGGGACGGTTATGGCAGCACCCCTTTGGAGGATGCGTTCCCGGTTTTTACCGGTTACGCCTCCAACCGCATACTCGATGGAATCAAAGAAGACCTTGACATCTTTGGGGTCCATTTCGACAATTGGTTCAGCGAGCGTGAACTCCACAACAGGGATTCGATCAATAAGACGATCGAATACCTCAGGGAGCGCGGTTTTATCTATGAGGACCAGGGGGCGGTCTGGTTCAGGAGCACCGCATTCGGTGACGAAAAAGACCGGGTTGTGGTGCGGGCAAACGGCGCGAGCACTTATTTTGCCGCCGATCTGGCATACCACAGGGACAAATTCGAACGCGGTTTCGAATCGATTATAGATATATGGGGCGCGGACCACCACGGATATGTGGACAGGATGCGGGCAGGGGCGCAGGCCCTCGGGCGCGGGGATGATGACCTGCGGATCGTTCTTGTGCAACTGGTAAACCTTTTGCGCGGGGGTGCGCCCGTGGCGATGAGCACCCGGGGGGGAGAGTTTGTCACGTTGCGTCAAGTTATCGATGAAGTCGGAAAAGACGCAACGCGCTTTATTTTTCTCACTCGCCGTACGGACAGCCCGCTGGATTTCGACCTCGAGGTCGCAAAGGCCCAGAGCAATGATAATCCAGTCTTCTACGTGCAATATGCCCACGCGCGCCTTTGTAGCGTCTTTGAAGTGGCGCGGGACCGTGGAGTTGAATTTGATTGGAGCTCGATAGGCGATGAGACGCTCCAGCTCTTGCAGGTTCGGCAGGAATTTGAAATAATAAGGCTGCTCGGGGAATATCCGGAGGTCGTTTGCGAATGCGTGAGATCGCTGGAGCCGCACTATATTGCATATTATCTGCACGAACTGGTGTCCCTTTTTCACAGCTACTACCACGACAACCGCATCCTGAGCGAGGATGCCGAACTGAGCAAAGCGCGGCTTTGCCTCGCTTTGGCGA
The DNA here is from genome assembly GCA_900290385.1 of Syntrophobacter sp. SbD2. The sequence continues at coordinate 2,312 of OMSV01000125.1, forward strand.
TAAAAGAAGTTATCGGAAGCGCACTCATGCTTCTCGGGGTCAGGGCGCCTCAAAAAATGTAGGAAAGTACTAATGATTCGCCCGAAGCTTGTAGTCGTAAACACTGAGATGGACGAACACCCCCGCTCTTTTGGGGACGGCAGGGGATACCGCTTTGACCTGAGCAGAAATAAACTGATTTTATATGCACTAAGTTTTGTTGTGTCCCTTTGTTTCACGTTTATTCTGGGAATTTTCGTGGGCAGGGGAGTTCCCGTGGTAAAGCCCGATGATTTTTCCATGAAGGGCCGATTCCTGCGATTGCTGGGGTTGGAGGAACAGACCGGCCAGTATTTCCCAAAGGCTGCCGCAACCTGGGAAGACCCCAAAAGGATGCTCGAATCGCTCAATTACTTTGATGATTTGACCNNCTGGGGATCCCTTTGCCTGAACCGGCAAAAGAACCTGAAAAACGCGCAATCACGTCCCGGCAGCCAGTCGAAAAACTATCCGCCACCCAGCCGGACAAGCCCCGGACTTCCGGACTTGCCGCCGGGCAATTCACGCTGCTTGTGGCCTCGTTGAGACAATCTGAGGCGCAGGTCCTGATCGAAAAATTGAGGGCCAGGGGATATTCGCCCCGAGTTGAGTCGCTAGACCTCGGGACAGCCACATGGACCCGCATCCTTCTTGGCTCTTTTCCCTCCCGCGAGACCGCTATATTGTTCGCCGATGATTTCAACAGTAAGGAAAACCTGCAAGCTCTTGTCGTGAGCAGTTCGAACTGAACATGGACCCCGCAGGGACGATGGAGTCTTGCTTGCCGCTTTTTGCTACTCGTCAGTGGACGGGGTGGACTTGGTAGACAGGGTGGACAAAGAGCGCGACGAGCGTTTTTGGGAACGCACGCGGTAGAGATTTTCCGTAGAGCCGCCCTCGGTTTCAAAAGCCGCCGCCTGAGCAGCGAGAGGCCGGCTCCTTCTGTCCACTTTGTCCACATGGTCCATACACTCGTTGCGCCACCTGAAAGCGCTTGAGTTTTCGATAGCCCCCATTAAGCCATGCTTTTCCCCGCGTCCTGCGTCATCGAGGGTTTTCCTTGACTTTTATTTGCGGCATCTTTAAAAATACTTGTTTATCTTAAAATTTTGATCGTTATCGGGGAAAAGATGGAAAGTATTCAAGCCGTTAGAGGCATGAACGATATATTGCCCGAGGAAGCCGGCTGGTGGCAGAAGGTTGAAACCGCGGCGCGCGAGGTGCTCGGAAACTTCGGCTACCGCGAGATAAGGACCCCAGTGCTGGAAAAGCTGGAGCTTTTTGCGCGCAGCATTGGAGAAAGCACTGATATAGTCGAAAAAGAGATGTACGCCTTCGAGGATCGCAACGGCGAACGGCTCGCCCTGCGCCCGGAGGCCACGGCTTCAATCGTGAGGTCCTATGTCCAGCATTCGCTACACACCGATTCGGCCTTCCAGAAGCTCTATGAAATCGGTCCGATGTTCCGGCATGAGCGTCCTCAGAAAGGCCGATACCGGCAGTTTCACCAGATCGACGCCGAGGTTTTCGGAATAGACGGCCCGATGATCGATGCCGAAATGATGCACATGCTGAGGCTGTTAATGGACAGGATCGGCATTTCGGGGCTCATCCTGAACATCAACACGCTGGGCTGTCCTGACTGCAGGCAGACTTACAGGGAAATCCTGAAGGATTTTCTCACTGCAAAAGGGGACCAGTTCTGTGAGGACTGCCTGCGCCGCAGGGAAACTAACCCGCTGCGCGTCTTAGACTGCAAGGTCGAAAGGTGCCGGGCCCTGCTCGAAAGCGCTCCCCTGCTGATCGATTACATCTGCGAAGATTGCCGCGCGCACTTCGAGGCGGTAAAGGATTATCTCAAAAAGCTCGGGACGCGCTATGAGGTGAACCCCCGAATAGTTCGCGGCCTCGATTACTACATGCGGACGACTTTCGAGGTGATTACAGACAGGCTCGGCGCCCAGAACGCAATCGGGGGCGGCGGCCGCTATGATGGCCTGGTGCGCGATCTGGGGGGACCCGACGTGCCGGCTATCGGGTTTGCAATCGGTATGGAACGGCTTATCATGCTGCTTCAGCAGGAGCATCGGGAACAGGTGCGCGCGCCCCTGGTTTTCATCGCCAGCCTGGGGCCAGGAGCATCGGGAACAGGTGCGCGCGCCCCTGGTTTTCATCGCCAGCCTGGGTGAGCAGCCGCGCGCGCGCGCTTTCGAACTCGTTCAGCAGCTTCGCGGGCTGGGTCTGGAAGCCGAAATGGACTACGAGGGGCGTAGCCTCAAGAGCCAAATGCGCCGTGCCGATAAATCAGGGGCAAGGCATGTTCTGATCTTTGGCGAAGATGAGCTGATGGGACGTCAAGTCCAGTTGCGCGACATGCGGACCAAGACTCAGCGGGTATTGCCCCTGGACGATCTGGTTGAGTCGATGCTCCAGATTGATTCAGAAACAACTGAACGGTAGCTGGGCAAGATGAATATCAGTCTCTTATATTAGAGACCTGTGTTGCAAACGGAGGAAACACTGGTGAATTTGTTTGAATCCCGGACCGGCGATGAACTTACAGAGGCTCCGGAAAGACCGGTTGCGCTCGACCAGCTTTGCGGATGGCGGAAGACGGCGGACTGCAACAGTCTGAGGGCTGACAACGTCGGGTTCGAAGCCGTTCTGATGGGATGGGTGCAGAAGCGGCGCGATCATGGCGGGCTAATATTCGTTGATTTAAGAGACCGGGAGGGAATAACCCAGGTCGTCTTTGACCCCCAGATCAGTGAGGAGGCGCATGAACGCGCAGGAGACCTCCGGAGCGA
>OMSV01000001.1 GCA_900290385.1 Syntrophobacter sp. SbD2
GCGGCGGCTCTATGAAAAATTCACAAGCCCGTTTCAAGGGTTCGACCCGACCGTCAAAAGGCATAAGCTCCCGGGCGGCGCCCTCAGCCTTGCCCTGGAACAGGCCGAGAAGGCGGGGCTGATCGAACGCTTACACGAGATTTTCAGTGAACTCATCGAAGTGCGCAAGGAACTCGGAAACATCTGGGTAGTGACTCCCGGCAGCCAGATCCTGTGGTCAACCGCTCTTAGCAACGTACTCAACGACCGCTACGAAAAGCCCTCAGACGACCTCAAAAGGCTGCTCCTGAGACGCTACGGCCCGTTTCCTTTCTACGATCCACACGAGTGGATTTTCCAAAAGGTGCTCCAGAGCGGAAGAACGGATGGAAAAAGATGGGATGAAATCCTCGCAGATGAGGCCGGACTGCAGGAACTTGCGGACGAGGACCTCAAGGCCAGGCTTCTTCAACTCGAAGCGCAGATTAAGCGGCCCGCCACAGACGAGGAGCTTTGTATGTACTTGCAATTTCCGAGGGACGCCCTCGATTTCATCAAGTTCGAAGAGCGCTTCGGGCAGACTTGGCTACTTCCGCCGGATGTATGGTTCCGCAAGGGCGGGTTTCCCGACGGCGCCCGAATCTCGTTTGCCGATGAAACCGGCAAGACGCACAATATTGACCTGATATCGACACAGCGAAGCGCAGACAGCGTCCAAACCTCTTTTCTGGTGGACTACCACTTTCAGACTTATACGACGCAGCTTTCAAAAAACAGGGCCGGGCAGAACCCATAAACGGACATCGCAAAACCTCCTGCGGACCAGATCCATAAGCGCTCAAATAAGCAACTGGACGTATGCATGATTGCAACTTTTTAAAGTGTTTCAGAACTACCGTGTTTCGCCCTTAAAGCTCAGGGCTTAAAAATTAGCCTCTTGGGTCAATCCTGTTAATCCTGTCAAGCCTGTTAATCCTGTCAAAGCTTTTCTCGCTACCTGCACCACCGGCTGCTGCTTAAGTTTTCTCTTTACTTGCACGGTAGTTGAAAGTATCTCCAGACCTGAAAGTATTTCCAGAGCTGAAAGTATTTCCAGATATGAAAGTATTTCCGGAATGGATAGCCAAATAGATCTTTTTATGAACAACCTGGCGGTCGAACGCGGACTGAGCGTAAACACCATTGCCGCGTATTCCAGCGACCTGACGCATTTCCAAAATTATTTAAGAGAATCGGGCATTTCCCTTTGGCGAGAAGTTTCCCGCGCCACCATAAGCGGCTATATTCAGCAGTTGGGGCCCTTATTTGCGCCGCGTTCGCGCGCTCGAAGACTGGCCGCCTTACGGACATTTTTCAGGTTCTTGGAGAAAGGGGGCCTGATCGAGGGCAATCCTGCCTTATTGGTTGATTTCCCGAAACTAGGTCCGCAGTTGCCCAAGGCGCTTACTGCCGCCCAAATCCAGGCTTTACTGACACAGCCGGATTCGGCCACACTGCTTGGGCAGAGGGACAGGGCCATGTTCGAACTGCTCTACGCCTGCGGCCTCAGGGTGAGCGAGCTGGCCGATTTGCAGCTGGGGCAGGTCGTCCTTCAGCCGGGATATCTGACTGTGCGGGGAAAGGGCGAAAAAGAGCGCCTTGTGCCCATGGGCGAGCTTGCCGCCGATTGCCTCAAGACCTATCTGGAGGATGGGCGTCTTAGATTATTGAAGAAAGGTTTTATCCCCCAGGTTTTTATAAACACCAGGGGCGAGAGCATATCGAGGCAGGGCATCTGGAAGATCATTAAGACCAGGGCTCGAAAAGCGGGCATTACCATAAACATCAGCCCGCATATGCTCAGGCATTCGTTTGCGACGCACCTTCTGGAAAACGGGGCCGATCTGCGCTCGCTCCAGGTAATGCTCGGTCATGCGGATATCGCGACGACTCAGATATACACTCACGTCGCCAGAGAGCGGCTAAAAGAAATACACAGGAAATACCACCCCCGGCCCTGAGAGGCGTCCCGCCTATCGGCCGGCCGCGAGCGATAGTTGTTACTCATACATTTGAGACGGAACTACTCCGGATGGAAGTCATCACTACCCACATAAATGCTGACTTCGACGCAATGGGATCGATAATTGCGGCCAGAAAGCTCTATCCGGGCGCCCTGCTGGTCTTTCCCGGTTCGCAGGAACGCACGCTGCGCCAGTATTTTATAAAATCGACCGTCTACATTTACGGTTTCAAAAGGCTTCGCGACATCGACCTGGAAAAGGTTACACGGCTCATCCTGGTCGACACGAGGCAGTCTTCCCGAATTGGCAAATTTGTCGATATCTTGAACAAACCGGGCCTTGAGGTGCATGTCTACGATCATCATCCGGACGCTGAGGATGATGTCAGGGCAGATGTGTCGATTGTGAAGAACTTTGGTTCCACGGTGACTCTTTTCTCCCAGTTGTTTATGGAGCGCGGCATGGAGGTTACGGCCGAGGAGGCCACCGTCATGAGCCTGGGTCTGTTCGAGGACACCGGATCGTTCACATTCAACAACACGACGCCGCAAGACTTTGAAGCCGCTGCTTTTCTGCTCAGGTGCGGGGCCGATTTGAACGTGGTCTCGGACATCGTTACTCAGGAACTTACGGCCGAACAGATCAACCTGCTCAATGAACTGATTCTTTCCGCAAAGAATTATAATTTCCACGGCGTGGAGGTGTGTCTCACCACGATTTCCGTCGACAGATACGTCGGCGATTTTGCCGTGCTGGTTCACAAGCTGCGCGACATCGAGAACCTGGACGTGGTATTCGCCCTGGCCCGCATGGATGACCGTGTTTACCTCGTTGCCAGAAGCCGTATCCCGGAAGTGAACGTTGGCGCGATCGCTTCGCTGTTCGCAGGCGGGGGACACGCGACCGCTGCTTCCGCCAGCATTAAGGACCTCACCCTGGTTCAGACTGAAGCAAAGCTGCTCGAGATACTTCGGGACCACATTCATCCCTATCCCACGGCCGAAACCCTCATGACGAGCCCGGCGGTCAATACGGAACCCGGCGTGGAAATCGGCGAAGCTGAACTTACGATGGTGCGCTACAACATTAACGCCATGCCTGTACTCGACCATGGGGTGCTCACCGGGCTGATCACGCGTCAGGTGCTTGAAAAAGCGCTTTTCCACGGCCTCACCCTACAGACTGTGGCGGAGTTCATGAATACGGATGTCGCTTCCGTGGGGCCGAACGCCACCCTTCTTGAAATACAGACGCATCTGGTTGAACGGCATCAGCGCATTCTGCCTGTAGTCGAAAAAGGCAAAGTCCTGGGGGTGATCACTCGCCGCGACCTGCTCGATTTCATGCTGGACGAACATATCGTCGACGGGAGGCTCTACGATGAGAGTTCTCTCACACACTGGCCGAAGCGAAAAAATATCCAGTCGGTCCTCTCGGAACAGCTTCCCAAAAACATCATTGCAATGCTCAGGGAGTTCGGCGTGCTGGCCGAAAGCCTGGGGTTCCGGGCATATGCGGTGGGCGGCTTCGTGCGCGACCTGCTCCTGCACCACACTAATTTCGACATAGACATCGTTTTGGAGGGGGATGCCATTGAATTTGCCAGGGCTTTTGCCGAGCGGAAAGCGATAAAAGCCAAGCTGCACAAAAAATTCAACACCGCCATGCTCGTTTTTCCTGACGGACAGACCGTGGATATAGCTTCGGCAAGATTCGAGTATTATCAGCACCCGGCCGCGCTGCCGATTGTCGAGTTCAGCTCTCTCAAGATGGACCTCTACCGGAGGGATTTTACGATAAACACTCTGGCCCTTGCGCTTAACCCGGAGGAGTTCGGCCAACTGATCGATTTTTTCAGCGGGCAGCGGGATATCAAAGAGAAAGTTATCAGGGTCCTGCACAACCTGAGTCTTATCGAAGACCCCACACGCATTCTGCGGGCCGTTCGTTTTGAACAGCGGTTCGGCTTCAAGATTGGTAAACAGACCGCGTCACTGATTCGAAACGCCGTGCATATGGACCTGATTCAAAAGCTGGGAGGCCATCGTTTTTTTCACGAGATCAAGCTCATTCTCGAAGAGGATGACCCCGTCGCAGCACTTCGCAGAATGGGTGAATTCGGCGTGATGCCTGCTTTGTCCGGCGCAATCAACTTCGATAAGAAAATGGAGGCGCTTTTCGGCAGGCTCAGGGAGGTCATTTCCTGGTACCGGCTGAGCTTTCTGGACGAACCCCTGGAGCGTTGGTGGGTCTATCTCCTGGGGCTTTTCTCAAATCTTGCCATGCAGGATGTGGAAGCCGCGTGCGACAGGCTTCTCTTAACGGCAAACCAGCGTGATCGGCTGCCCTGGACCCTTGAAAACATCGGCAGGCTCCTTAAATCCTTTTCCCCGGATGTGTCCAGTAAAAAGCCCAGTGAAGTTTACCGAGCCCTTTTACCGTTCAGGCCCGAGGAACTGCTTTTCCTGATGGGCAAAGCCGATAAGGAACCTATGCGCAAGGCGGTCAGCCAATATTTTCAGCGGTACAGAAACACTCAAACCGAGCTTAAGGGAAAAGATCTGAAGGCGATGGGAATTCCCCCCGGCCCAATCTACCGCCAGTTGCTCGACGAGCTTCTGGATGCCAGGATCAATAGGCAAGTCAGCAATCGTTCGGAGGAGTTGCGTTTCCTCGTGTCAATGCGGCCGGAATTTTTCGACGAAAAGGCCGGATCGGCTGATTGGGAGAACTTTTGCTGAACCCGGGCGGGGTTTTCATCAACCGGACCCGCACAGGATTTTTAATTGGGCTGGATGAATAGCCCAAATACTGATATATCCGCGCTCTGAGCGCCAACCAAAAGAGGGGGTCCGGGGCTTCTATGCACGACATTCCGAAAATCGTCCTTTCCATAGTACCGCTGCTGTTTGCCATTATTCTCCACGAAGTTTCTCATGGCTGGGTCGCTGAGAAACTGGGGGACCCAACCGCCAGGTTAATGGGGCGAATCACCCTTAATCCCATTTCGCATATCGACCCCATAGGCACGATTATTCTTCCGGGCATTCTCCTGCTCACAGGTTCGCACTTTATTTTCGGCTGGGCCAAACCAGTGCCCGTCAATTTTGCAAATTTGCGGGGCGGCCGCAGGGACATGGCGCTGGTTGCACTCTCCGGTCCCCTTAGCAATTGTCTGCTTGCGGTTCTGAGTTCAATTGTTTTTCATCTGACATTTGGCGGCGCTACCGGTTCTGCGGGCTTATCCGACGGGATAATCACGCCGATTCACATCATGGCGAATTACTCAGTCCTGTTCAATCTGGTGCTGATGGTAATAAATCTTCTTCCGATTCTTCCGCTCGATGGCGGCAGGATCGTTGCGGGACTGGCCCCCGTGAACATCGCGATGTCGATGGAGCGGATGGAAAGATACGGAATGCTCATTGTGCTGCTGCTGATCGCTTCGGGAATATGGAGTTATGTAGTGAGTCCGGTTATTTACATATTCTGGCGAATCTTGATGTAGCCTTTTCCGGAATCAGGCGCCTCGCGGAGCGTGGACTAAGGGCTTGTCCGTAAATAAGGAGATAAGGTACGTTATGGCGGAACGGAAAAGAATACTAAGCGGCATGCGCCCAACCGGGCGCCTTCATCTGGGCAATCTTCACGGCGCCCTGGAAAACTGGGTTAAGCTTCAGAATCAGTACGATTGTTATTTTTTTGTTGCCGACTGGCACGCTCTCACCACCGACTACGCCTCCCCGGAAGCAATCCGCGAGAACACTTGGGATATGTTCCTGGACTGGTTAAGCGCCGGGCTTGACCCAAAACTCTGCACTATGTTCATCCAGTCAGACATAAAGGAGCATGCGGAACTCTACCTTCTGCTCGGGATGATAACACCCCTGCCCTGGCTCGAGCGCAACCCCACCTATAAGGAACAACAGCAGCAACTCGATCATAAAGACCTCGCTACCTATGGCTTTCTGGGCTATCCGGTGCTTCAGGCTGCCGACATTATCATATACCGCGCAAACGGAGTTCCCGTCGGCAAAGACCAGCTTCCTCACATCGAGCTGACCAGGGAAATCGCTCGCAGGTTCAATTTCATGTACAAAAGCGACATATTCCCCATTCCCGACGGGCTGCTGACCGATTCCCCGGTGCTCCCGGGCCTCGACGGAAGGAAGATGAGCAAGAGCTACGGAAATTGCATTTTCATCACGGAGTCCGAAAAAGATATCACGGAAAAGATATCGAAAATGATGACCGATCCCCAGAGGGTCAGGCGCAATGACCCGGGAGATCCGGAGATTTCCCCTGTTTTCGCATATCACAAGCTCTATTCTTCGCCTGCCGAAGTCGAGCAAGTTGCCGATGGATGCCGCACGGCCGGCATCGGCTGCGTTGAGTGCAAGAGGATTCTCATTCGCAATGTCATCTCCAGGCTTGCGCCTGTACGCGAAAGGCGCCTTAAGCTGGAGGGCCAAATCGATACGGTAAAGGATAACATAGCCGACGGCGCCGCTAGGGCAAGGCGTGAGTCCATTATCACTATGGAACTGGTCCGCCGGGCCATAGGCATTTAAATAGGCTGAAGGCTGAAGGGGTTTAGGCTGAAGGAGTTAATGGTGCGAGATCATGTCAAACTCCATGCGTTTAAACTTGCCGACGATGTCGCGGTTTTGGTTTATATGCTCACGTCCGGATTCCCCCGGGACGAACTGTATGGATTGACCTCGCAAATGAGAAGAGCTGCGGTTTCTGTCCCATCGAACATTGTCGAAGGGTGTGCGCGTGAAAGTCAGGCCGAATACCTTCGTTTTCTCGAAATTGCGTTTGGCTCCCTGAGAGAACTGCATTATCAGTTAGGCTTGTCCAGGCGGCTGAATTATTGTACCGATATTGAGACTTCCGAGTGTGAATCGAAAATTATTGAGGCCGAGAAAGTTCTAAACTCGTTAATCAGGTCTTTTCGAAACACCAAACCCCTTCAGCCTAATCACCTTCAGTCTAAACCCCTTCAACCTAAACCCCTTCAGCCTAATCCCCTTCAGCTTGAGTGAGGAATTCGTTGGGTTTAATGCGCCTTCAAAAATTTCTCGCACAGGCTGGAATAGCATCGAGGCGCGCCGCCGAAGAACTGATCAGGCAGGGCCGGGTGGAAGTAAACGGCGGGAAGGCCCAACTGGGCTTAAGCGTCGATCCTCTGAAAGACCTGGTTAGCCTGGACGGCAAGCCGGTTACTCTCCGCACCAATAGGATTGTTCTCGCCTTCTATAAGCCCAGCGGCTGCGTAACCACCGCGTCCGATCCCCAGGGCCGCAGGACTGTCCTGGATTTTTTCCCCGATTTCGAGGAACGCATTTTTCCCGTGGGCAGGCTCGACTACGACGCAGAAGGACTTCTTCTGCTCACCAATGATGGAGAGCTTGCCAATCGCCTCCTTCACCCACGGTATGGAATATCTAAGGTATATGATGTAAAAATAAAGGGACATCCTGACAAAAAAGCGATAGAACAACTCCGGTCCGGTGTCCGGATCGAAGAGGGCGTAACGGCCCCGGCCGAAGTTGAAATAATTCGGGAACTGCCGAATGCAGCCTGGTTGAGGATTACTCTGCACCAGGGTTGGAACCGCCAGATCAAACGCATGGGCCTGGCGGTCGGACACCCTGTCTTGAAGATCAGGCGCATTGCTTACGGGCCGGTGCGCCTTGGCACGTTAAGTCCGGGCCGGCGCCGGCTGCTCAGACTCGACGAAATCCGGAAAATCTACGAGGAAACGGGTCTCTACAGGGAGTGATGCCGGAGATGAATTCAAAGCGCGTTTATCCTTATGGATCTCCCGGTTCCTTCCACCACGGTGGAGGGGGAAAAGAAAAAAAACAACGATCCTCGCATCGTTACCTCATCATTGTCATTTTTGCCCTTGTCTTCGCGTTAGGCGCCGCTTTCGCCTTTTTCATGACCATGGACCGCAGCGTTCCCTCACTCACGATCTTTCCAACGAAACTCCTCGCCCTTCATTTTCAGCACAACGGCCAGGAACTGCTCCTGCTTCCCGACTCCCAGGTTGTTGTGAATCCAAGGGATTCTCTCCAGCTCGTCCGTATCCGAACCGACGGCTGGCTCTCATGGGGCACTCGGGTGGTCTCCTCAGATGTGGATGTGAAACCCATCACCAAAAAACCCGGCGTGATTATAAAAGATCTCTTCCCACAAGAGTCCTTCGAAACTCCAAAACTTATCGAGCTAAGGGTATTGCTCTGGAACCGGCCCATCGGCAAAGTTTCGTTCCTTGTGCAGCTCGATTACAAAGATTGGCTCCACAAAGCGAACACCAGCGCCGATATTGACAAAAGAATCGCCTGCCTTGAAAAGGCGCTCCATGACAACGGCTCCAACATATTGCTTAAGGCACAACTTGCAGGGCTCTATGTTGACATCAAGCGCTATCCGGACGCGGCGCGACTCTACGAGGAAATAGACAAATCAGGAAAATCAAAAAATATCTCCGAAAAGCTTCTTCTCGTCTATCAGATAATGAATAAAACCGATGAAGCTCTCGGCGTCTACCTCGACCTCCTG
>OMSV01000009.1:0-8540 GCA_900290385.1 Syntrophobacter sp. SbD2
AAAAACTATGTCAGCGAATTTACAACGTTTTTTCTTCTGAACTGATAATGACCGGATCAGAGTTCAGGGGTGACATACGTTTATCATTGGCTTGATGACGGTGTACCAAGTACAAGTAGCGTTACTATTCGTGGAGATGACGTTGGCCTTAATGTAGCTAATAAAAGTGGCGTATTTCCTAATATGCTACACTGTAAAATAATCAATAAACGCACAGAAGGGACATTATTGATCCTTGAAACGGATGGCTGCGGATCTACCGGTGTCCGTGATCGCAACATGTATATTCAAGGGAATACCCTTAAAATGCCTCTATTTATCCCAGCTCCCCTTACACGTGAGTGATAGAAACTTAATTCGCACCTTAGACTCGACATGCGGAGGTATTAATTTCGTGGCAGCCTTCTGGAGAGGGGGCGACGCTCCGCGAGTGAGGTTCTGAGACAGGAGGAGAAGATGAAAAGGAAAAGTTCAATTCTGGTTTCACTGTCAATTGTATTTATGCTCTTAACTATCAATACCGGATTAACTTTGGCAGGGGATTGTGGTGAGCGCTGGGGTGGGCCGGCCGGCTCTCAGGATAAGTTGGTGCAAGACATACGAGCTTGTGTGCAGGAGGCGCGTATACGTGATGCTACTTTTACCGCATGGCCTGATCCACAGCGTTGTGCAATAACTACCAAGGCTGCCACTGCGAGCGGGCAGTATGCGGCGGAGGTTGAATTTGATGGTTGTATGCATCAAGCCGGATTTACATATGTGAATCAGGAACGTGGACCGGGACCCTCGGGTCAGGCGTTCCCCAGGTGACCATTGTGTGCATGATGACGAAGGAAAGGCGGCGGAAGGAAGAGGAACCGTTCTTTGCGCAGTATCTCTTGCTGTTTCTTTATGATCCAATTCTTAGGCCGAATGGTCCAGGACATGTCTGACTTTTGCCGCAAAATCATTACTGCGGAAAGGTTTCTGAATGAAATTCACCCCTTCGTCCAGAATGCCGCGATGGGCTATAACGTCGGCGGTATAGCCCGACATATACAGGTGCTTGAGGTTGGGGCGAATGGCGGCAAGCCGTTCTGAGATCGTGTCGTTCAAATCCAGCATCTTCGGAATGGCCGTCTGTTTGCGGGCAAATGCCAGCAGTTGCCGTGTAAAGTCCGCTGAACGCAGGTCGGCTTTGAGGATTTCATCGAGTTTGTACCGGAGTTTGTCAGGGGAAACGTCAAGTTCCAGGGCCAATTCCGCCCGGCCGATGATCACACACAGCATGTTGTTGAAATCGTGAGCTACACCACCTGCCAGCCGTCCCACCGATTTCATTTTCTGGGCCTGGAACAGTTGTTCCTCAAGTCTTTTTCTTTCCTCTTCTCCCCGCTTGCGCTCGGTGATGTCATGCGTAAGGCCCAACATATACTGCTGCCCGGCCATCTCGATCACCTCCGCCCAGATGATCACATCCAGGATCTCACCGGATTTCCTGCGGAACCTGGTTTCAAAGTCCTGCAGCCTGCGTTGCTCTTGCAGTGTATTGAGCATCTTAAGCCGGTCTTCAGGATTAGCCCATACTGCCAGATCCAACGAGCTGTGGCCGATTACCTCCTCGCGTGTGTAGCCGGATAAGCTCACGAACGCATCATTGATGTCGACCAATTGGCCGTCGCTCAAGCGGGATAAACTGGTGGCGACGGGACTGACGCGAAAGAACCTGGAGAAACGTTCCTCGCTCTCTCGCAATGCATCTTCGGCGAGCTTGCGCCCGGTAATATCCCGTATGGATTCGATCGCACCGGCTACATTTCCCTGCTCATCGAACAGGGCGCTAGCCACACCCCACAGATATGCTCCCTTTCCTCCATAGGCCTTTGGTGCATATGCTTCGGATACGATGGCGCCGCCAACTGTTGAAACGGAGTCATAGTGCTTCACTTTTTCATCTTCACTTGCAAACATAAGGTCGATCAGTAGCGGTCTCCTGATTCCAAAAAAAGGCAAGGAATACTCGAAATCGTCCTTGCCAATCATCTTATCCTTTGAGATTCCGCTTATTTCTTCCATGGCGCGATTCCAGGCGATCACTTTTCCTTAGTTATTGATAACGAATGTCGGATCCGGGAAGAATTCAATTATGTCGGCCAATTGACGTTGCGATCTCCGCAGAGCTTCCTCTGCCTGCTTACGCTCAATATCCCGCATCTCAACCAGCGATGCCATGGCGTCAAATGATTTTGCCAACTGGCCAACTTCGTCAGAGGAGTGCGGCAAACCTGTTCGTATCCACATCTCCCTCATATGTTCCCAGTTCACGTTTACTGCCCGATACCCGTTTGAAAGACTCGATGGGGATAGGGGAGCCCGCAGGAATTGCGTTGTTTTTAGGAAAACGAAACAGGCGCAGCCCTTTGTGATCCGTAATGACAAATACGGAGTCCTCGGGCAGATTCACCTTTCAATGGGTTCCCCCTCGCTATTCCCAGGGCGGCACGTAGCGGAGCGTAGGGGTCGCGGGTTGTATTACGCCTTCTGGGCGGGAAAATCCAGACCATAGGTACTAATTTGCCGGTTGAGCGGAAATTTTCCCATTTGAGGTTGCAGTTAAAGTCAAGTCCAGGTGAATCGCTTATTCCCTTGTGAACTTTTCAATGATTTCCGGGTGTTGAGGATACGTGGCCAGCAACTTCGCCCGCACGGCAATCTCCATGTCCTCATACTCAAATCCGGGCGCAACCGTGCACCCGACCAGAGTGAACAGTCCCGGGCCACGCTGTTCGGCCGCAAACCAGTTCCCGGCCTCTATCGCCACCTGGAAAGACTCTCCTTTGTTGAAATTGGGTCCCAGCTTTTTTTCAACCAGACGACCATGTGGATCGAGTACGTAAATCGTAAGCGGGTCCCCTTCAAAAAAGCTCCAGATTTCGACGGATTTCAGCCTGTGGAAGGCGGAAAACTGGCCCTTTTCGAGTAGATAGTAAATGGAAGACACAATCGGCCGATTCCCGGTGAAACGGTCCGGGAGGCCCTGGCTGCCGATTTGCTCCGATGCGCGGAAAGCCGGGGCGAAGCAGCCACCCTCAGGGTGTTGGGCAAGGTTCAGCTTTTCGATCCAGTAGCCCGCGTTGCGTTCAGGTCGCATCGTTGCCTCCAAAAGAAAATGAGCCGCGTTTGCATTCTATCAAAACGCGGCCCATTCGCCAGGAGGTAATGAGGACCATGACCCCCCTCTCTATGTAACCCGGACTACGCCGGTTTTTTTCCCATTGCCGATGATGCTCTCAGTTCTGGTCCGCCTTCATCTGTTCGGCTCGTGCGGTTGTGTGGCCGTGGAATTCGGCATCGCTCATCTTGCCCTCGACGTAATCGCTCCATTCTCCGAAATTGCTGAAGAAGCAGGCATCCATGTCAAGATCTTCACAGATTTTCCTGTAAATCCTGTTCGCCTTCTTGGCGCGTTCTCGGATCAGCTTTTTTTCTTCCGAGAATTTTTCCCCCCCGTCCTTATCCGAGAGGTGTTTCCCGAAGGTTTGCGAGTACTGCGACTCGAAACTTCTTCTGGCCTGTTCATCCATAGGATTTTGACCCATATCACCGGTGGCGAAAGGGGAACAGGTCACCCTGAGTTCGTCTCTTTCAAATTTATTAGCCATATCAGTCTCCCGGACCTCTAAATAAGTAATAACCGGCGGCCCAGGCTCAGATAAGGCCGGACGGAACTTTCTTTGTCGAAAGATAACCACTATTGATTTCAGATAAAGAGCAGGGTGGAAAAAAAACGAGAAGCAAGATGCAAGATGCAAAAAGGAAAACAAAACGGTTCTATTTCCGCCTCCCGCTCCTTATCTGCGCGCCGCGCGGTACATTTGCATGACTTCGTCGCGAGTGACGAGGGCTTTGAAGTAGGGGACCTGTTTTTGAATATTTTCGCGGCCGTTCATTTCCTGCCGGTCAACGAGGGCGAGGACGCCGGCAATTTCGAGTCCGGCCTGTCTGCACGCTGAAATGGCTTGCAGGGTTGAACCGCCGGTGGTGACCACGTCGTCGACTACAGCAACGCGGTCTCCCGGTTTCACCTTTCCTTCTATTGGGGCGATTATTCCATGGTCTTTGCTGGTTTTTCTCACAATGAATGACTGGATGGGCCGGCCTCTTAGCCATGAACTATAGGCGGTTGCATTCGCAATGGCGTCTGCCCCCAGGGTGAGCCCTCCAACGGCGTTAATTTGGAGGTCCATGAGCGCCTCGAAAACCAGGTTTCCGATCAGGTATTGGCCCTCCGGGTCGAGAGTGACTCGCTTGCAGTTAAAGTAAAACCGACTCGTTCCACCGTGCGTCAGCTTGAATCCGGCGGTTTCCGAATATTGGAAGCTATATTCCAGGATAAGTTCCAGCAGCCGTTCGCGCATTTTTGTGATATCTGGGATTTGAGTTTCCATTGAGTTTTCCTGACAAAAGAGCGTTAATCCGATGAAAAGGGGAATTTAACGGTAGTTTTTTCCCTGATACAGCCCGTTATTGTCCATATATGCCCGAACGGCTTCAAGATTGCGCTGCTTATCGAGCGCCCAGGCCGGCGACACAAGCTCTTCGGGGTGCGGGTCTCCGGTCAGCCTCTGAATAATGATATGCGGGGGCAGGAGCGCAAGGAATTCTCCGACAGCGGCGGCGTAAGCCTCGCGGGAAAGACACGAGTACTCGCCGGAGCGGTACATCTCATCGAGAGCAGTTCCCCTGATCACGTAGAGTAGATGTATTTTTACGGCCTGGACGTCCTGGAGGGCGAGAAATCTAGCCGTATGGAGCATATCTTCGGTGTTCTCATCGGGAAGGCCGAGTATTACATGCGCGCAAACGGGGATTTTTCTGGCACGGGTACGTTTGACGGCGTCGATGAAAGCCGCCACGCAGTGCCCGCGGCGAATGTGCGCCAATGTCTCATCCTTTGCCGATTGCAATCCGTATTCCAACCAAATCAGTTTGTTTTCACCAAGCTGCGCCAGGTAGTCGAGGGTTTGATCGGCAACGCAGTCGGGGCGAGTGCCTATGCTGAGGCCCACAACATCGGGATCTGCGAGGGCTTCGCCGTAGAGGGCCGCCAGCCTGGGCAGAGGCGCATATGTGTTGGAAAATGACTGAAAATAGGCCATGAATTTCTTTGCCTTGTATTTCCGGGCGAGCCTTTCCTTACCGGTCCGGACTTGTTCGGAGATGCCGGCAAAGCGCGCAGCTCCCGTTCCGGAACCCTTCTCGTTGCAGTATATGCAGCCCCCGCGTCCCACGGTCCCGTCGCGGTTCGGGCAGCCAAGGCCCGCATCCAGCGAAATCTTCTGAACACGGCAACCAAAGGTTTCGCGTAAGTAAGAATTGTAGTCTCGGTAGAGTCTGCCGGACATTCAAATCCCCAAATCTTTACAAACAAGCCTGACATCCGGGGACAAAGGTAGCATTTTTTTTGTGATTTCATCTACAAAAGATTGAAATCATACTCCTTTGACTTGAAACGCGCCGGTTTGCCTCACGAAGATCAGGGGGCAGATTCCAATGTCTGCACCTCGTGAAGCGTAGAAGGACTGAGGACTGAGGACTGAGCAAAATCGGAGGCCGGCCGCTCATTCTCGACAGACCGCCCACACACCCGCGAGACGGGGCTGGGGCGGGTGGTGTCAATCCCGGCTTGCTTTAACTGTGTGATTATGTTATTGCTTCCGGCAAAATCAGGGGAGTATTTGATGCGTCAAATTTCGAGGAATAAGAACGGGATGAGAAAGGGGTGGCCCCTTTTGGGGATTTTTTGCACTCTCACCCTGGCTGCATGCGGAAGCACGGCAACTCTGAGCGAACGGAACGTTCCCGCAGGCCTTCGGCTTGGTTGCATGGACAGCCAAGAAGTCGAGCTGCAATCATGCCTGGCGTGTTTTAACGGAACGGAAATCGAGAGGCGCGAAAGCTGTATCTGCATAACAATAGCGCGCGACACGTTTTTTGAATCCAATTCCGATGTGATCAAAACGGTCAGCTGCACGGAGATCGCCACTGTTGCCGAGGTGCTGAAAAAATACCCGGAAACGAAAATAAGAGTGGATGTTCATACAGACTGCGTTCGCTCTGAGGAGGAAAACATCGCCTTATCAGATTTACAGGCGTGGACGATAAAGAAGGCCCTGGTCGACAGAGGTGTGTTGTCCTCCCGGGTTACAGCCCGGGGTTGGGGGGAGTCAAAGCCCGTTGCATCAAACGCCACCGAGGAGGGCAGGAAAGTGAACCGGCGCATAACGATAATGTTGACGGCGCCGAATCAGTCCTGAGTCTGAGCCCATACAAAGAGCGCGACAGCGGCGGCCACTACGGCGTTTAGCGATTCCACCCGCCTGGAAATGGGAATGGAAACAGAGGTCTTTCGGAACCGGTCGGGCAGCCCCGGTCCTTCAACCCCTGGAAGCAGCCCAAACTTAGCGGGGAATTTGAAATCTGAAATTTTTCTGCCCTCATTTGAAAGCGGCACAACCGGCAGGTCCTCCGGCAAATCCTTTATGGAAGGCCCTTCAAGCAGGTTGGCGCCGAAGACCGCTCCCCCAGATGCCCTTACAGATTTTGGATGAAAGGGGTTGGCCGCCTCGGCCAGCATTACGATCCCGGCAGCGCCGAATGCTACGGCTGACCGGATCACAGCCCCTACGTTCTCCGGGTCCTGAAAGGGGACAAAGAGCGTACACCCTGCCGGAAGGCCTTCGGATGGCATCCACTTCGGGACCTGCTCGATTTTCACGAGCAGTATAGGGTAGGAAGTCCCGAAAAGATCAAGAGTTTCATAAAGAGGGGGAGCGAGTTGATACCACATCAGGTGTGGGGGCGAACCCTCAGGCGGCGGGTTTCGGTCTGCGCGGCCGATCCATGCGACGCACTTTTCCGGAAGCCGCTCAAGCATTTCGGATACCTGCTTTTGTCCGAAAACGAGCGCCTGTAGCTGTTTGCGTATACCTCGAGGCGCAAGGAGCTTTTTCAGATTTCGGAAGGTTTCATTGTTTTCGCTCTCAATGATTCTCACCAGATTTTCCTTTGCGAGTTCTGCCTTTCTGGCCCAGGGCGGTGAATCAAGCCGTTGGAATACAACGAGCCTGCGTTGGTCGGAGGAATTAGGCAAGCTGTAATGATGGTCTCCGATCAGCCGGAAACGGCGGCCAAACCGATCGAGGGCCTCTTCTATTTCGTCCTGGCATTGCGGACCTTTCATGAAAATCGCCAATCCGCCTTTGGCAAGCGATCCGACGATTCTTTCCAGGGTCTTGCCAATCGTTTGCACGGCCCGTGTTATGATGCCGTTTACGGGCGCCTCAGTGGAGGCGTTTACGCTGTGTGCCAGGATACTTATCTTTTTCAGGCCCAGTTGCCCTAGGGCCATTTCGATGAATTGGACCCGGTTGCGCCTGCTCTCGGCCAGGATGATCTCTATTTTGGGATTTGCGATTTTAAGAGGTATTCCCGGCATCCCGGCGCCGCTGCCAAGGTCGATGAGAGGCGAGGGTAGTTCGATGATGCGGCCGGGCATGATCGAATCTATATATAGTTTGCGAACCATGCTCTGAAAATTGTGTATCCGGGTGAGGTTCAATTCCTCGTTGTATTGCCTGAGCAACTGGTGATATTTCCATAGCTGCCCCGTCTGGGCGGGCGGCAAAGAAATACCCGAGGCTCGCAGAATTTTTGAAAGCTGCGCGGCATCGGGTTCAGCGCCGTGTCTGTGTGGCGGCATTGCGAGCAAGCTATCTCCTTTGGCTATTCACCCCGGAGTTATCCAGGAAAACACAGGCAAAGACAGCTATGAACGGCGACTACTTCTTTCATCCATCGTGGCCGATCTTCCACCGGGACAATCACCTGCTGGTCGTGTACAAGCCGGCCGGTCTGCTTGTCCAGGCCGACGAGACCGAAGAAATCTCACTGCTCGAACTTGGCAAGCGCTGGGTCAAGGATGTCTATAAAAAGCCCGACCGGGTTTTTCTCGGGATGGTTCACCGTCTTGACAGACCGGTTGCCGGAGTCATCCTTTTTTGCCGCACTTCCAAGGCCGCCGCAAGGATCAGCGAGCAATTCCGCACCGGGACGGCGGAAAAATATTATCTAGCGGTATTGGAGGGAGAATTAAAGGAAAAATCCGGCCTCCTCGTCGATTTCATCGAAAGGAGGGAAAACCGGTCGAGCCTGGTGGTGCCCAGGAAAACCTCAGGGGCTCAGGAGGCCAGGCTCTCGTTCACTGTGCTCGATTACGCACAGGGCCGCACTTTTGTACGAATAAAGCTCCAGACCGGGCGCAGGCATCAGATACGCGTCCAGTTCGCGCACACTGGCCACCCGGTTGCGGGAGACCTGCGCTATGGCGCGCCTGCTCCGCTTCCGCAAAAACAGATTGCGCTCTTTGCCAAGGAGCTTATCGTAAGCCACCCCGTGCGAGACGAAAAACTCCGGTTCGAGTCCCCGCTTCCCTGTGACTGGCCGTGGCCGGCGTTAAAGGACAAAAGCTGCCTTCCATGGGATTGGAGGGAGCTGGAAAT
>OMSV01000009.1:8550-10087 GCA_900290385.1 Syntrophobacter sp. SbD2
TCGCATCCGGCTTTTGGCCGGCTTTGGCCGCTCCTCAATCGCAAAATCCTCGACGTAGCCCAGCTACGCCTGCGGTGTTGCTCAATCTTCGCGACCAAATCAGTCTCAAAATCCGGCGCAATCACTAGGAGGCTTATGTACGGACGAGCCCCAAGTCAAAGCAATTGAGGTGATTTTCTACCTCTCGACTTTCACGGGTGTTCTGACCGCGTTGGTCATGAGCACCTGTCCATTTGAAAGATACTCAACCTGGCCTTCGAGCATGTTGTAGGCCGGATTGAGATCGGTCGGCCGAATTTTGACAATCAGCCTTCCAGGGACTGCCGTATTGATGTCTGAGATTACGGCGCAAAACGGAGAGGAACCCTCGCCTTGTGAGGAGGTCCACTGGGCGCACGGGCCACCCGTACCGAAAGTTCCGTTCATCGCATAGCAGTAAAGAGATGGCGAATAGGAGGAAATGTCCCTGGTCAACCACCGGAAGCAAACCCTGGTGATCTGTGGCGTTTCCTCGGAATCGATTGTCAGAATTACGTCATAAGGCAGGTCTTCGAGCACATACTCTGGCATCTGGATATCCGTCAGCTTCACCTCGCCGGGCGAACTTGATTTCAGCAGGGAAATCTGAGGGCCGGAAGCGCAGGAAGCGAGCAGAAGGATTGCCGCAATGATCACGGAATACCTTTGAGCATTTTTCATCTCTTGGCCTTTCTCATAGGTTGACGTTTCGCCTAAAATAGAGATTGCAAAAAGAAAAGTCAAATAAGAGAGGCTTATTTAATATTTATCTTCTAAAATCATCCGGTATAAATATAGCCTTACAAGTATTTTATATTTCGAGGGCGATATGGAAAGCGATCGACAGAAGGGTAAAACGGCCCTGCGGCGCAAAAGCGGGGGTCCCGGCCAATCCGAAAAAGGAAAACGGGTTACGGCCGGAAACGTGAAACCAAAGAAAGGCAAACGCTTCGAGATAGACATCTTTCGTGATTGGTGCAAATCCTGCGGCATCTGCTCTGCGTTCTGCCCGCGAGAATGCATTATGCTCGACGATGACGGCGCTCCGACCAAGATCAATTCAGACCGGTGCACCGGGTGCGGGTGGTGCGAACTGCACTGCCCGGATTTTGCCATAAGCGTGCACCAAAGAAATGAAAAAGCCGGGACGGAGGATGTATGACAAAAAGACCTCCTGGACGCCAGCTTGTTCTCCAGGGTAACGAGGCCATAGTCGAGGGCGCTCTTGCCGCCGGCTGCCGTTTCTTTGCCGGATACCCCATAACGCCGGCCACCGAAATCAGCGAGGCGATGTCATACAGGCTTCCCGCCGTCGATGGCGCCTTCATCCAGATGGAGGATGAGATCGCGAGTTTGGGAGCGGTTATCGGGGCATCCCTTGCAGGGGTGAAGTCGATGACCGCGACGAGCGGCCCGGGCTTTTCCCTGATGCAGGAGAACCTCGGATTTGCCTGTGCGGCCGAGGTCCCGTGCGTAATTGTTGACGTGATGCGCGGAGGTCAGAGCACCGGGCTGCCTA
>OMSV01000119.1 GCA_900290385.1 Syntrophobacter sp. SbD2
TGACAAGGTTTGAAGTCACACCAATGTAGAGGGTGCCATTTCTTTTGCTTGCCAAAATGTATAGCGCAGGTTGCTTATTCACTGCGCTTTCCTCGATTCCGGCCCCCGGACTGGACACTTCCGGGGCAGGCCCCGCCGGAATGACGAGAGTGAAAGACCTCAGTCGTTAAGTTAGCGCTTACGGGACATATTCCCGCCACCTCCGTCTACGCTCAAGGCAGCATTGCCTTGAGCACATATGCCTGCAACATCGTCAAAATACAGATGAAAAGCACCATGGCGATGCTGTGTTTCAGTGTAAACCGGAAAATGCTTCCTTCCTGACCGACCAGGCCGGAGGCTGCTGTGGCCACTGATATGCTCTGCGGTGAGATCATCTTGCCGCAAACGCCTCCCGATGAGTTGGCGGCAACGGTAAGGAACGGGTCAACACCGATCTGCGTAGCGGTCGTTTTCTGAAGAGAACCGAAAAGAGCATTGGAAGAGGTGTCGGAACCGGTGAGAAAAACGCCCAGCCACCCCAGAATGGGAGCAAAGAACGGAAACAGAACGCCCGTGGCCGCCAGCGCCAGTCCCAGAGTTGAGCTCATACCCGAGTAGTTCATTATGTAAGCAAGACCAAGAACCGCCGCAATTGTCACTATCGGGAAACGCAATTGCCTGGCGGTTCTCGCGTAGCATGCAAGGGCGCGTGCCAAACCATAATTTGGAATTACCACTAACGATAAAAGACCGGCGATCAGGATGGCCGTCCCGGCTGCCGAACCGATATTTAGGGCGTATTGCGCCGCATAAGGCGAGTTCTTTGCCACAATCGGAGTGGTTCTTACTACAAGATTGTGCAGACCCGGCCAATCGAAAACCGTCCCCAGAGGTGCAAGGATCGCCTTTACCGAACCGAGGCCCCATAGAAAAACCATGACCGCCAGGAAAAAATAAGGGGTCCAGGCACGAAAGATCTGCCCGGAGCTATACAGGCAGGTAACAGGACCGGCTGCCGTTTCCTCGGGGAAATGAAAGATCTTCGACGGCTTCCATACCCTGAGAAAAAGACCCAGGCCGACAATGGTCACAACTGCCGACAGGATATCCGGCAGGTAAGGTCCGACGTAATTCGAGACGGTAAACTGCGTCACAGCAAAGCATAACCCGGCTACGATAAGCGCGGGCAGCACCTCGAGGGAGCGCTTGAAGCCGCACATCGTCACGCTCAGCCATATGGGTACGATCATCGAAAGAAAAGGGAGCTGCCGCCCTACGATCTGGCTGATATGCATCATGTCCAGGTCCGTGACCTTGGCTGCGACCACAATTGGGATACCAATCGCCCCGAAGGCCACCGGGGCCGTATTGGCGATCAGACAGATCCCGGCGGCATACATCGGGTTGAAGCCAAGGCCGACAAGCATCGCTGCCGTTATGGCCACAGGTGTGCCAAAACCCGCCGTTCCCTCTATGAACGATCCGAAGGCAAAAGCGATGAAAAGCGCCTGGAGCCGGCGGTCATCAGTGATACAGGCCAGGGAATTTCGAATTTTATCGAACTCGCCTGATTCCACCGTCATGTTGTACACCCATATAGTGTTCAACACGATCCACACGATTGGGAAAATCCCAAACACCGCGCCCATCAAAGTCGCGTTCAAAGCCAGACCTACCGGCATTCCCCAAACGGCAATGGCCAGAATTACCGCTGAGGCTGTGCCGAACAGCGCAGCCCAGTGTCCGGGCGACCTCCTAACCGCCAGCATATAAAAAAGGACATACAAGGGAATACCGGCAACCAGCGCGGATAGCGCCAGATTTGCCAAAGGGTTGTAAACCTGCGTCCAGTTCATCCCGGTTCTCCTTTTTGGTAAAAGCACAAACTCTGTTGCCGATTGGTAATACCATTTTCATGTGGACGCATTTTTAGCAAACCTGCCCTCTCCTTGTCAAGGGTAATTTCAAACGTCATTTTTATATTTATCTTGACAAAACCTCCCTAATCCCAGTAATATGAAACACTCAGAGGAATAATCTCAACAATCTCGAAATCTTTACATGAATGGTCTTACCATACCTCTGGATGGCTCGCAACTTCGGATTATGAGGTAACTTCATGGCTGGGAATAAATTGCTCAACAAATTTTGCGAACTCCTCGGAAAGGAAAACGTCTTCCACGACGAAGCGGACCGGCTCACCTATTCTTACGACGCTGCCGTGCTTGATTCCTGCCTTCCCTCTATCGTTTTGCGGCCGGCCACAAGCGAAG
>OMSV01000121.1 GCA_900290385.1 Syntrophobacter sp. SbD2
ACCACTCGGCCATCCCTCCAAGAGGGAAATAACTTCCCATTTGGAAAAATTACTTTAGCGTCCCCGCCCCGAACTGTCAAGACGGAGATCGGTGGCGGAGGAACGGGCTCGAAGACAGGGGACCGGAGGCAGGCAGGACAATGGTCGCCATGTGTCAGCGGATTTTTGCGGCATAAAAGGTCACGGACGGCTGTCAAGAAAACCCACGTTTCTGAGAAGCCTATTGCCCTTTCCTCTGACGGAAAAATTCTTTGCTAATGCGGAGAATGCAGGCTATAATCTCCGCATGAGATGCGTAGAATGAGTATTTATATCTATGACAGGCATGATTGGCCCAAGTTCCGCTGGAACCGAGAACGGTTGGACGTCCGGCTTGCCGCTGTGCGTTACAAGCAGGGACGATTGATCGGGCGTATGGAGCAGATCGGGTTTTCTCTTCGCAATCAAGCCACTTTGCACACCCTGACCCTGGACGTTCTGAAATCCTCTGAGATCGAAGGAGAAATACTCGATAAGGAACAAGTCCGATCCTCCTTAGCCAAGCGCCTCGGCATGGACATAGGGGCTCTGACGCCAGCAAGCAGGGACATCGAGGGTGTGGTAGAGATGATGCTCGATGCTACGCAAAGCTATGACAAGTCCCTGACCCGGGAAAGATTGTTCGGTTGGCATGCCTCTCTTTTTCCGACCGGATATAGCGCCATGAGAAAAATCAAGGTCGCTGCCTGGCGTGATGATGCCTATGGGCCAATGCAGATTGTCTCGACTCGTATCGGTCGTGAGTATGTGCATTTCCAAGCTCCGCCTGCTGATCGGATAGAGAAGGAAATGGCAGCCTTTCTCGACTGGTTTAACGGTGACGATGGTACGGATCTGGTCTTGCGGGCATGTATCGGCCACCTCTGGTTCGTGACTATACACCCTTTCGAGGACGGCAACGGCCGCATCGCACGGGCGATAGCCGATATGACACTGGCAAGGTCAGAGCAAAGTGCACAGCGTTTCTACAGCATGTCAGCACAAATTCGGCAGCAGTGGGGTGAATACTATGAGGGTCTTGAAGCTGCACAAAAGGGAACACTCGATATTACCGAACGCCTGGAATGGTTTCTGGACTGCCTGAACCGCACTTTCGACGGCGTGGAAGAGACACTTGCGGCTGTATTCGAAAAGGCCCGGTTCTGGGAATCCTGTGCGGCCCTGCCCCTCAATGAGCGGCAACGGCTGAATCTCAATAAGCTGCTGGACGGTTTCGAAGGCAAGCTGACATCATCCAAATGGGCCAAACTGGCTAAGTGCTCGCAGGATACGGCGTTGCGTGACATCCAGGATCTTGTGGAACGTGGCATTTTAGCGAAAGATCCCGCTGGTGGCCGCAGCACGAGTTATTCCCTGGTCAAAAGAGGATGATGTCTCGCTTTGCAGGGCTTTGCCCAACTTAACTTTGTAAAGTGGGCTGTCCAGCCTCCCTTAGCGAAGCGCGGTGGCCGACCGCTCATTCCAGACAGGCCACTCCCCCCGCGACACGGAGCGGGAGGCCTGCTAACTTCCTAATGTTAATCTTCACCTGCTTTTTCTTTCTTCGCGCCTTCGCGTAAAATGCCTCTAAACCCGATTTCCAATTTCCGCTATTGACCTGAAACCCATGGGGAAACTAGAATTCCCCTGGACCTCAATAAAGGGCCCTCTACAACTTCCCCAAACCAAAGGGTTTAAGTGGCATGAATATCGCCTACTTCGACTGCTTCTCAGGCGTTAGCGGAGATATGGCGCTCGGGGCCCTCATAGACCTCGGAGTTCCCGTCGAAGAACTCACCGCAGAGATGAAACGGCTGCCTCTCAAAGACTGGTCAATCGAGACACGGAGGGAACGCCGGGGGGCAATCGAGGGGCTGCGCGCCGTAATTTCCGCCGGCGAGCAGCCTCATCGCAGCTTCTCAGACATTCAGGCCCTTTTCAACGCAAGCGGGCTGAGTCCCGTGGTCCGTGCAAAGAGCCTGGCCATTTTCCAGCGTCTTGCCGATGCCGAAGGGCGGGTCCATGGCGTCCCCTCGCAGAATGTACATTTTCATGAGGTCGGTGCGGCCGATTCCATCCTCGACATAGCCGGCGTAGTATTCTGCCTGGAATACCTTAAAATAGAAAAAATTTATGCTTCTCCCCTCCCCCTGGGCAGGGGATTTGTCAAAACGCAGCACGGGACCATTCCGCTGCCAGGCCCCGCAACCTCGATCCTTCTCTCGGGTGTTCCAGTCTACGGATTGCCCGTCGAGCGCGAGCTTGTCACCCCGACCGGCGCGGCCATTCTCGCTACCCTGGCCCAATCCTACGGTCCGATCCCTCCCATGACGCTCATCTCTACCGGCTACGGCATCGGGGCCAATGCCGCGAGCGATCCGCCGAACCTTTTGCGCGTCTGGATGGGGCAAGAAAAGTCTGCCCTTCGAGAGCGCAACCTTCTCGTGATCGAGACAAACATTGATGATATGAACCCGGAATTTTATAATTACGTATCCGGAAAGCTTTTTGCGCTGGGCGCCCTTGACGTAAGCCTCGTTCCCGTCCAGATGAAAAAGAACCGGCCCGGCGTTTTGCTCCGGGTGCTCGTGGAACCTTCGATGGAAACGGCGGCGGCCGAGATCATACTCTCGGAGACCACCACGCTCGGCATTCGGGTGCTGGAGGTAAGAAGGATCGAGCTTCCACGCGAAGAGAAGATGGTTTCAACGGTTTTCGGCCAGTGTAAAGTAAAGTGTTCAGTGCTCCCGAGCGGCAGTGAGCGGCTGATCCCGGAATACGAGGAATGCAGGCGGATTGCCGAGGAAACAGGGACCCCCCTGCCCGATGTTTACAGGCGGATAATCGAAAGCGCAAAATGATTTTCCGTTTCCCCGGCGGCCCACTGCGATGCCTGCAAGCATGCTTCACAAAGTGAAGCAGTACGAAGCACGCGTAGCGAGGCTTACACTACTTTTTACTTCACCTATTGTTGTGCTCGACGAGGGGATTAGGATATGCCCGATAAGGCTTCTCATGTGACCGGGAACCTGCTTACGATCGGCGATGAAATTCTGCTCGGAGATATAGCCAACGATAACGCCCACTATATTGCCGTCGAACTGCGTGCCCGTGGTTTTCGCCTCGACAGAGTGATTACGGTCGGGGATACCGAGGATGATATCGTTGAATATCTTGGCCAATCCCTGCAAGGGTCTCATTTTATCATTGCAACCGGGGGTCTGGGTCCAACCGACGACGACAGAACATGCTCCGCTGTTTCCAAGGCCCTCGGAAGACCCCTCGTTTGCAATCGCGACTACGCAGCCTGGCTTAAGGGCCGCCTCGCCGAATGGGGGATGGAGTGGTCGAGGGAGTTGGAAAGGATGGCAGAACTGCCCGAAGGGGCGTTAAAGATCGGACTTGATATGGCCGGGTTCTTTTTGCTCCACAACGATATCCCGTGTTACTTCCTCCCCGGTGTGCCCAATGAAATGAAACACCTGATGGCAAAAAACGTGATCCCCGATCTCGAAACCAGGTTTCCCCACAGATGCTCGTACCTCAAACACATCGTCCGGGTCCAGGACCTTCTGGAAGCCCAAGTGAACAAGAGGCTTCGATCCTTCGACCCCGGCCGTGAGGGCGTGGACATCGGCTATTATCCCCATGGGCGGGAGAATTGGGTTTCCATATTCGCGGCCGCGCCAAACGTTGAAGAATGCCGCACCCTTGTGAAGAACGCGGAGGCAAAGATCATTGCCTTGATCGGCGCCAGCCACATAAGCGGCCATAACGAAGACTGTATCGAAAAAGTGATCGGACGCTACCTGCGCTATCGCGGCTGGAGGCTGGCTATTGCCGAATCCTGCACGGGCGGGCTCGTATCGAGAAAAATAACGGCGGTCCCCGGCGCCTCCGACTACCTGGACCGGGGCTTTGTCACATATAGCAATCGTGCGAAAACCGAGATTCTGGGCGTATCTGAAGAGCTACTGCGCGCCCACGGCGCCGTAAGCGCGCAGGTGGCGCTGGCAATGGCCGAGGGAGCGCTCAAGAGCGCCGCAGTGGAGGTCTCCGTCGGGGTAACCGGTATTGCCGGCCCAACCGGGGGCACCCTGGAAAAACCCGTCGGGACTGTCTTTATCGCCTGCGTTACTCATACACAAAAAATAGTCGAGAAATACTGCCTGGGCGGAACGCGCGAACAAATACAGGAAAACGCAACCCAGGCGGCCCTGGTGATGCTGTGGAAACTGTTGGCCGGGGATGAGCGACTCACGTGCGATTGACGAAAAAATCCGAACAGAAAGCCCTTATATGAAGCAATCACGTAAATCCGCAGACTGGATCGAGTCGGTAGTTAAGGAGTTCGTGGAAGCCTCTCCGGAAAACAGCCTTAAGAATCCGGCAAATGACAGGGCTTTTGATAGTCCGATAGTCGGCTTTTCATCAGGCGACGATCAGCTCTACCAGGATTATAAGACCCATGTCGGCCCGTTTCACTGGACGCCGGAGGAAGTATTCGCGCTGGCTTTCCCGAACCTGAAGGTTAGAGCGGAAGAGATTTCCGTCATAAGCTGGGTCCTTCCTCAAACCGAGATCACCAGGAAAGAAAATCGCAGCCAGGATATCTATCCTTCAGAGAGTTGGGCCAGGGCCAGGATTTTTGGTGAAGAGTTCAACGTAAAAATCAGGGAACACCTGGTGGAAAATCTCATGAGAGAGGGCCACGAAGCAGTTGCCCCCGTGCTTCTCCCGAATTGGAAGATAGAACAATCGGAGCGGTTTACTTTTGCCTCAAAATGGTCCGAGCGTCATGCTGCGTACGCATCGGGACTGGGCACTTTCGGGCTGTGCGATGGACTGATTACCGCCAGGGGTAAGGCCATGCGCCTTGGTTCGGTGGCGGCGCGGATAAAGGTCCCTCCCACTCCGCGACCGTACAGCGATCACCAGGAATATTGCCTTTTCTATTCAAGCGGCGCGTGCGGGAAATGCATTGAACGCTGCCCTGCTAAGGCTGTCTCAAAGAACGGCCATGATAAACTCAAATGCTTCTCTCATACTAAAATTGATGGGACAAACTATGTAAAGACGCACTATGGCTTTGACGGCTATGGATGCGGGCTGTGCCAGACCGGTGTGCCCTGTGAATCGAGGATACCGGTAAAGGGTGACGCCTGAAAAAGGTGAATTCATGGAATCATCCATCCGCAGCTTTATTGCAATCGACCTGTCCGATCGGGCTCGCCGGCGGATCGATACGTTGGTCCAGGAGTTAAGGAAAAGCGATGCCCAGGTTGGATGGGTTAGGACCGAAGGGATTCNNTCGAAGGGATAAAGTCCGCGCTTGCCCGGACCACCTCGCAGACCGCGTCGATTCGCATTGAACCGGCGGGATGCGGCGCCTTTCCCACGATCAAATCTCCTAGAGTGATCTGGGTCGGGCTCCGAGGGCAAATCGGCCCACTTGCCGAACTTGTGCGTCGTGTAGAAACAGCGTTGGTCCCCTTGGGTTTTGAACCGGAAGACCGCCCGTTCAAACCTCATCTCACCATTGGCCGCGTCAAGGGCAGGCGCCGGCTTCAGGCGCTCCAGGAGATTCTTCTCGCGCATGCGGACTTTACGGCCGAACCCTTTGACGCTGCTGAAGTTGTACTGTATAAAAGCGAGTTAAGGCCGGATGGCGCGCGATATACTCCTTTGATTAAAGCGCCTTTGTCCGGAAGCCCCGCCCAGGCGGACGAATAAATCATATTACATGTGAATTTACTCAATAAGGAGGTCCGATTCATGGGACTTAACGACGACCGGCAAAGAGCTATCGATACGGCGGTTTCTCAGATAGAACGCATGTGCGGCAAGGGCGCCATCATGCGCCTCGGAGAAGGCGCCACCATGGAAGTGGCCGTCATATCTAGCGGCTCTTTGGCGCTGGATATCGCGCTGGGGATCGGCGGGGTCGCGCGGGGCCGCATTATCGAGATATTCGGTCCCG
Organism: Syntrophobacter sp. SbD2; assembly: GCA_900290385.1. The sequence goes on from OMSV01000121.1 coordinate 5,999, forward strand.
AGTCTTCCGGAAAAACCACTTTGGCGCTGCACATCATCGCCGAGGGGCAGAAGCTCGGGGGCCTGGCAGCCTTCATAGACGCCGAACACGCCCTGGACATTCAATATGCCCGAAAACTGGGGGTCGTAGTGGAAGACCTCCTGATCAGCCAGCCCGACTACGGCGAACAGGCCCTGGAGATTGCCGAAGTGCTGGTCCGAAGCAACGCCATCGACGTCATTGTGATCGATTCGGTTGCGGCGCTCGTCCCCAAGGCCGAGATCGAAGGCGAGATGGGCGATCCGCACGTGGGACTCCAGGCGCGGCTCATGAGCCAAGCGCTCCGCAAACTCGTATCCGCTATCAGCAAGTCGAAGACCTGCGTCATTTTCACTAACCAGATCCGAATGAAAATAGGGGTTATGTACGGTTCGCCCGAGACCACCACGGGAGGAAACGCGCTCAAGTTCTACGCCACCATGAGGTTCGACATCCGCCGGGTCGGCCCCATCAAGGAAGGTCAGGAAATCGTCGGTAACCGGACCAAGGTGAAAGTGGTAAAGAACAAGATAGCGCCCCCGTTCAAGGAGGTCGAATTCGATATCATTTACGGACGCGGCATATCCAAGGAGGGCGAAATTCTGGACCTGGGAGTGGAGTCAAACCTTATAGAGAAGTCCGGCACATGGTATTCTTATAATGGAGAAAGACTGGGACAGGGAAGGGAAAACGCGAAGAGTTTTCTGAGAGATCATCCCGAACTGATCTCCGACATCGATACGAAAATTCGCCAGGCCTGCAATCTCAAACCGCTAGAGGACGGAAAAAACAGGCTAGTTGTTCTTCCGCCATCCGTTTTCCGGTATCCGTAAGGGCCTTCCCTCCTTAGGTATAATTTAAGGATACCTTAGAAAGTCAGGAGACTCTATTGATGAAAGCCGGCGAGATCCGAAAGGCATTCCTCGAGTTTTTCAACGAGCGTGGACATGCGATTGTAAAAAGCTCTTCGGTAATTCCTCACGACGACCCCACCCTTCTTTTTACCAACGCCGGCATGGTGCAGTTCAAGAGGACTTTTTTGGGCGAGGAAAAGCGCACTTATTCACGTGCGACTACCAGCCAGAAATGCATGCGCGCGGGCGGCAAGCACAACGACCTCGAAAACGTCGGCCGCACGGCACGGCACCATACTTTTTTCGAAATGCTCGGGAATTTTTCTTTCGGCGATTATTTTAAAGAGGATGCAATAAGATTCGCATGGGAGTTTCTGACCGGTGATATGGGCCTGCCCAAAGATAAGCTCTATGCCACGATCCACGAAGGCGACCGGGGCATGAACCTGGGGGCGGACGAAGAAGCCCGCAGGTTCTGGGCGCGATATCTTCCCGAGGAACGAATTCTCGCATTTCCGACAAAGGATAATTTCTGGGCCATGGGCGATACCGGTCCCTGCGGGCCATGCTCGGAGATCCTCATCGACCAGGGGCCGGGCATAGGATGCGGCCGGCCGGACTGCAAGCCGGGATGTGACTGCGACCGGTATCTGGAACTGTGGAACCTTGTGTTCATGCAGTTTAACCGCTCTCAGGAAGGCGCCCTCGATCCTCTGCCCAAACCCAGCATCGACACCGGAATGGGACTTGAGAGAATAGCCGCCGTAATCCAGAAGGTGCCGTCAAATTACGAC
>OMSV01000122.1 GCA_900290385.1 Syntrophobacter sp. SbD2
GCGGCGACAATTTGCTTACCAAGAAGACCAAAAAGGGCGAGGTAACGGCTCGGCTGGGCCATATACTTCTCGATATGCGAAAAGCCGGAGAAAGCTCCCTGGAAATGGATATCTACGAAACACCCGTTTTGTGCTTCAGGCCGAAAGCGATTCTTGAAAATCTGGCAGGCACTCAAGCAGCGGGCCTGGAAAACTGCTTGATCTGCAAAATTGCCTCATACCGCATGGAAGTCCTGCAGGGGAACGACAATGTCGGCAGAACTAATCATTAACAGCAATCCATTTGAAACCCGTGTGGCGCTGGTCGAAAACGGGCAAACCGCCGAACTATATGTTGAAAGGAGCTCAGACCGGGGGATTGCCGGAAACATTTACAAGGGGCGGGTCGTACGGGTCCTGCCGGGCATGCAGGCAGCCTTTGTGGACATCGGTCTCGAAAAAGCGGCTTTTTTGTATGTTAGCGATATTTATCGGCCAATGGGCGAAATAGAAGGGCTTTTTATCTCATCGTGCGAAGAGGAAGCCGCTGACGACAAACCAAACGAGATTATTAAGAATGCCGGGTGCGAATATGGTGAATCGGACTTTCGCCATACCTATGACGGTATTCCCATAGAGGACCGGCTTCAGGAGGGGCAGGAGATTCTCGTGCAAGTGGCCAAGGAGCCCATCGGAAGCAAGGGCGCCAGGATAACCACTCATATAACGCTGCCCGGCAGGAATCTCGTTTTCATGCCCACGATGGACCGCGTGGGCGTTTCCCGCAGGATCGAGGACGAAACCGAGAGGAAGCGCCTCCGCGAGACAATGTGCGAAATAAAACCGCCTTACTGTGGTTTTATCGTTCGTACCGCCGCCGAGGGCGCCGAAAGAGAAAAGTTGCAGTCGGAGTCCGATTTCGTGGCCAAACTTTGGCAAGCGATTCAGCACAGGTCCGAAAACGCTCCCGTGCCCTCGATGATCTATCAGGAACTGGATATAACCCTTCGCGCGGTTCGCGACCTTTTCACCAAAGAAGTCGACCGGCTAGTAATCGACTCTGAGGCGGAGTACCGAAAAATTCTGAATTTTACCGAGACTTTCATGCCCTCACTTCAAAATGAGGTGGAACTGCACGAAGGCGATGAACCAATTTTCGATGCCTACGGCATTGAAATGGAGATCCAGAGAGCGTTGAGCAAGAAAATCTGGCTCAAATCGGGCGGATACATCGTGATAGAATCTACCGAGGCGCTTACGGCAATAGACGTAAACACAGGCAGGTATGTCGGCAAACGCAGCCTGGAAGAGACAATCCTTAAGACGAACCTGGAAGCCGTAAAAGAGATCGCTTACCAGTTGAGGCTGCGAAACCTTGGCGGGATCATTATCATCGACTTTATCGATATGGAGAAAGAAGCCAACCGGGAGAAGGTGTGGAATGCACTGAGGGACGCTACCTACAAGGACAAAAGCAAGTCCAACATCCTGCGAATGTCTGATCTCGGTCTGATCGAGATGACGAGAAAGCGTACCAAGGAAAGCATTGGACAGGTGCTTTGCGAGCCATGTTTTTACTGCGATGGTGAAGGATACCTCAAATCCAAGCAGACCGTATGCTATGAAGTGCTGAGGGACCTGGAGCGGCAGAGCAAGGATTTTTACGGCAGGAAAGTCCTTGTTATGGCGCATCCGGAGGTCGCCGCCATGTTTTATGACGAAGAACGCGCGGCTCTTGAACGTGTCGAGGAGAGCGTGCACGCCCTTGTCTCAGTCAAAGCGGACCTGAACCTCCACCTCGAAAATTACGACATTGCGCTGCTGGACAGTGAATAATCCTATGAATTGGAATATCTCGAACAAACTCTATAGGGAAGCCTGCAAATTGATGCCCGGAGGCGTGAACAGCCCTGTTCGCTCCGGCAGGGCGGTGGGTTTCGAACCTCTCTTTATAAAAAAGGCCAGCGGGTGCCGGATCACCGACGAAGACGGCAACGTATATATCGACTACGTGGGATCATGGGGACCGCTTATCCTTGGCCATTCGCATCCTGAGGTTGTGGCCGCCCTGAGAGAGGTCGTCGACAGGGGCACCTCCTACGGGATTCCAACTCGACTCGAGATCGAAATGGCCAGGAAGGTGATTGAGATGGTTCCGGCCATAGAGATGGTCAGGATGGTGAATTCGGGGACCGAGGCGGCCATGAGTGCCGTCAGGCTTGCGCGGGGATATACCGGGCGAAAAAAGATTATAAAATTCAACGGCTGC
>OMSV01000123.1 GCA_900290385.1 Syntrophobacter sp. SbD2
TTTCTAATTGTGAGGCCCTTTGCATTCCCTGCCATGAGAATACTCGGACCTATGGCCGTTAACCACTAACCCCAGGACAGAAACAATCCGTGAAATTGTTTCTGTCCTGAAACTCAACCGTGCCATTGGTTCGTTACCATTCACGCTTTGCACATCAAGAGTGACTTCCTCTATTTCGCGTAATGCAGGGGCCAATTCCGCAAATACAAAATGGCCTAATTTCCGCCAATTCCCATATCGGAAATATACATATCCCCATCCATCACGTCCTTGGCAACTGTCTAAGGTAAAAAGACGGTCAACCTGGTTGAGGAGACATACCAGTTCGGCTACTCCGCTATCTACCGGAGTATTGACTTTCACCCATACTTGCGGATGATGTTTGGTTTGGTTCATGCGTCGTGGTTTTTTACCTCTTTATGCGAACAGTCCGCGTAGTCCTCCACCTCTGGCTTCGTCTGTTCCTCTTTTGTTTAGGTTTAGAAGCAAGAGCCTTCTCCCTGCCTGTTTTAGCTGTGAGTCGTCGTATAGGTAAGCCGTTTTCCGGCTACCCCGCAAAGCAGCTTCTCTGCCCTTTCTTCATCGTCATACCCGGTCTTGATTCGGTGACTGTACCGGAAATCAAACTCAGCAAGATAGCGGTGAAGATGCTTTTTCGCGCAATGCTGGTAAACACCTCTCATGCCACGTTTGAAGATGCTGAAATATCCCTCGACAGTGTTTGTATGAATCTCAGGTGGCCGAATCCCCGCCGTTCCCGCCAAAAGGTGACAGGTTGCCGTTTCTCATAGCTTCCCTGACCAGTTCGATAATTCTATGGCTCATAAACCACGCGCTCTTGAGAGTAATCCCCAAAGTTCGATGAAGCTGGTTTGAGCTAAGGCCCTTTTTCGAGGATGCCATGAAATACATTGCCTGAAGCCACAGGTGCATAGGGATGTGGCTATCCTCGAAGATAGTTCCGATCTTGACTGTGAACTTATTTCGGCATACATAGCATTTGTATGATCCGATCCGTGTGCTTTTTTGCCCTTCATCTTGCTTATGCGTTCAGTCGAACCGCAATGAGGGCAAACCGGACCCTTGGGCCAAAGTTTCGCCTCGACAAATTCATAGGCGGATTCTTCATCGTGAAAGCGGGGTTCAGAAAAAATGTTGTGGTTCATGGCTTTATCTCCAATGTTAAAGCCATTATACACATTATTTTGGGTCTGTCAAGTATAATATCGCGAAAAATATCTCCTTTCCGAATTGGAAACTGCAAGTGTCTCATCCGGTGTTTCCGGATGGACACGAGCTCGATGATTTTAGTTCAAGCCGGCTCTCCTGAGCCATGTGAAATACGGAGGACGGAGGACGGAGGACGGAGGACAGAGGACAGAGGACAGAGGACAGAGGACAAAACCTCCTCCCTCCGACTTCTTTCTTCCAACTCCGACAAAACAGCGGCCTCCTGTGCGTTTGCGGCTGGAATGACTATGTCGCTGTAGCCACAATCACGCGCCTGGATTCGCTGTAGCCACAATCACGCGCCTGGATCGCCATTGGCAGGCATCCGGCAACCGGCTTTACCCTGCCGTCGAGCGAAAGCTCTCCGCAAAAGATCCACCGGCGGCTTTATCCCCGTTCACAATCCCAATAGCGGCAATTATCCCGGCCGCAATTGCCCCCTGCCCCTATGCACCCTATCCTTGCTGCCGCTCATGAATTCTTGAATTCCTCGATGAGTTCACTCAGAAAGACTGACGTGGACGGGCGCCTGCCCTGCAATCGATATTTGCCTTTGCGTCGATAAAAACAATGGCGGCTGCGAGGGCCGAATGTTATATTTAAATGTACCATACTAAATTGGTAGAGTATCTGACTGTCGATTCATCTGCCGGGGTGCTTGGCAATCGGTTTTCGAAAGCGCTGATTCAAGAAGGAAATTGAAATGTACAATATTCTTGAAAAAAAAACCCTGAGTGACGTCACGAAGCTGCTGGTGGTGGAAGCTCCGCAAGTCGCTCGGAAAGCCAAGGCAGGGCAGTTCATTATCGTGCTCATCAACGATTATGGCGAGCGTATCCCTCTCACTATTGCCGACCATGACAGTAAGGCAGGCACAGTCACTATTATTTTCCAGGAAGTGGGCAAATCGACAGTGCAAATGGGAATGATGCAGGTGGGGGATTCGTTCAAAGCTATTGTCGGTCCGCTCGGACATCCGACCGAGATCGAGAATTTAGGAAAGGTAATCTGCGTTGGCGGTGGGGTGGGAATCGCGCCTATCTATCCGATTGCCCGGGAACTCAAAGCGGCAGGAAATCACGTTATCTCTATTATCGGCGCCAGGACGAAAGAACTTCTTTTCTGGGAAGACAAGATGCATGCAGTTTCGGACGAACTCATCGTCACCACCGATGATGGATCATACGGCCGCAAGGACTTGGTTACGGCGCCTCTCAAGGAAATCCTCGAAGGGCAACCCGGGCAGATCGCCAAGATATGGGCCATCGGGCCGGCCGTCATGATGAAGTTTGCAGCAGCCACGACCAAGCCGTTCAACGTACCGACCGTCGTCAGTTTGAATACTATCATGGTAGATGGTACGGGGATGTGTGGCGGCTGCCGGGTAGTCACGGACGACGGCGCCAAGTTTGTTTGTGTGGACGGCCCCGAGTTCGACGCCCACAAAGTGGACTGGCAAAACCTTTTGTCGCGGATGGCGTTTTACCGTTCCGAGGAACAGGCATCGGTTCAGCGCTGGCGGGAAGGGCATGAGTGCAATCTGCGGCGTACGGTCGGGGATGGACTTCCATAAATGGCAGAGTTGACCCAAAAAGAACGGATGAAGATTCCCCGCCAGGACATGCCCGTGCAGGGGCCTGAAGAGAGGGTGCAAAATTTTAACGAAGTGGCCCTGGGCTTTACGTTGGATCTTGCCAGAATGGAGGCTGAGCGTTGCCTGCAGTGCAAGGAACCTCACTGTATGGAAGGCTGTCCCGTCCAAGTTAAAATTCCCGAGTTTATCGAAGCCGTACGCGTGGGCGATATGGTCAAGGCCGTTCAAATCATGAAATCCAGAAACAATCTGCCGGCTATTTGCGGCAGGGTCTGTCCTCAGGAGGGCCAGTGCGAGTCGCGATGCATTCTGGGCAAGAAGGGGGAACCGGTCGCCATAGGGCGCCTCGAGCGTTTTGTGGGGGATTTCGCGCTCGCCAAGAAGGCTTTCGGGGTTATCAGGGGGCCTTCGACAGGCAAGAAAGTGGCGGTAGTCGGCTCCGGACCTGCAGGCCTGAGCTGTGCTGTCGACCTTGGCCGGATGGGGCACGATGTCACCATCTTCGAATCCCTTCATACTCCGGGCGGCGTACTGGTTTACGGCATTCCTGAATTTCGGCTTCCAAAGGAAAAGGTTATCAGGGCTGAAATCGAAACGGCGGCAAAGGCCCTCGGTATTCGGATACTTACCGATCACGTCATAGGACGCACCCTTACCATCAATGAATTGCTGGCCGAATACGATGCAATCTTTCTGGGCACCGGGGCCGGCCTTCCGACGTTTATGCGCATTCCGGGAATCAATTTCAACGGGGTCATGTCGGCAAATGAATTCCTCACTCGCATCAATCTGATGAAAGGCTATAAGTTCCCCGAATTCGACACCCCAGTCAAGGTAGGCAAAAGAGTGGCTGTGATCGGTGCAGGGAACGTGGCAATGGATTCCGCGCGCTGCGCTCTTCGCCTCCAGTCCCTGCGCGCCGGGGCAAACGGCGGCGCAACCGGCGCAGAGGTCCATATAGTATATCGGCGCTCATCCGCAGAGGTGCCCGCAAGACTTGAAGAATTCCATCATGCTGGAGAGGAAGGGGTCATTTTTGACTTCTTGACCAGTCCGGTTGAAATCCTCGGGGACGGCAAAGGTACAGTACGTGGGATGCGTTGTGTCCGGATGAAACTGGGAGAACCGGATCAAGCCGGCCGGCGCAGTCCGATTCCGATCGAGGATTCCGAATTCGAACTGGAGGTGGACCAGGTGGTCTTTGCCCTCGGAACTGACCCGAATCCTCTGGTTTTCTTCAATGCCGACGGCCTGGAACGCACCAGGCATGGGACGGTTGTGGCCAACCAGGAGACCGGGCGCACCACGATGAAAGGTATTTGGGCCGGCGGCGACGTCGTAACCGGCGCTGCAACCGTCATAAGCGCAATGGGAGCAGGCAAGCGCGCAGCGGCCGATATCGACCGTTATCTCAAAGGTGAATTAGACTGGTAGTCTTCGCGTGCAGTTACATTTTATGTGGTGGTGGCAAGAATTCGACCAATTGGTACAATTCATCCCCAACGAACACTGCTATCGGGAATTCCATTGCCATTTTCGTAACCTTAGAAATGGCTATCTCCCATTTCCCCACTAACCTATATGGAAACCCCAGCAAGCCGGCAAAACCCTGTCAGAATGGCTTCTCACGGGCTCAATTGGGTATTATCGCTTGCCGTACGGCACTTCTCGGATGTTTTTACGATAAGCGAATCATTTGTTTACCGAATCGCCGCAGACTGGACTCTTTCCAAATTGGCAAGGTATTGCGACTTTCAATGGCTCTGTGTCGAGGCGACAAAGATATAAGGTACCTCAGACCAAAGGAGTAGCCTCACACCCCCAACAGAACAAGACGTAAGTTTAGACTTGGCTAAGCCCTACAGACTGACTCGAACTTAACTCCCTTTTTACAAAAAACGGGGAAGTTCAACGCGTTTATCCCGCCCTGCCGGTTATGTAGTCTTCGGTGAGTTTCTGGCTCGGCCGGGTGAAGATGGCCTCGGTTGCACTGAATTCGACCAATTCGCCCAGCCAGAACAAGCCCGTGTAATCGGAAGTACGTGATGCCTGCTGCATGTTGTGGGTCACAACGACGATGGAGTAATCTTTTTTAAGCGACCCCATGAGTTCTTCAATCTGAAGGGTCGCAATCGGGTCCAGGGCTGAGCAGGGCTCATCCATCAGGATGACTTCGGGCTTTACGGCGATAGTTCGGGCGATGCAGAGTCTTTGCTGCTGGCCAAGAGACAGGCCCAGCGCATTTCCTTTCAACATGTCTTTGACCTCATCCCAGAGTACGGCGCTGCGAAGACTTCGTTCAACTATTTCGAAAAGGTCCACCCTGTCCGTGTGAAGTCCGAGCAGACGCGGCCCGAATGCGATGTTGTCGAAAATGGACTGAGGAAAGGGGTTTGGGCGCTGAAAGACCATTCCTACCCGCCTGCGCAGTTCAACCACATCGGTGCCGGGGGAGTAGATGTCACGGCCGTCG
>OMSV01000126.1 GCA_900290385.1 Syntrophobacter sp. SbD2
ATGGGGGGCATTGGCGCTGCGGTGCTGGGCAGGCTGGCCGATGCGCATGGCATCGAGTATGTTTATCGGCTGTGTNNACCTGACATCCGGAAATCTTCGCACGAGTAGAACACTCGGCGAGCATGGTGACGCATGGACTCACCGGACCTGACATCTTCCGGCCTCTGTATGGAAGTCCGGCAATCCGCGAACCCCCGGAAATGGTGTCAAAACGCTTCCGGCGCCTTTCAAGAAATGCTTCTCATTTCGACGATGCATGGTATAAAGCCTCATTTCAGGACTTCAAATCTAACGTCTAGCGTTAATGGAATAAACCGGGCTATCGGTTTCGCACTATGCACGTGCAGCACTATCTGGTATTTATTCTTGCATGATGCGTGTTTTTTAATTAAGTGACATGTGTAAGTTTATCATACGAGGAGAAAAAAATGGCAGTCACCAAACCAAGCGATGTGTTTGAGAAAATGCCCCAGGTATTCAATGCCGGAGAGGCGGCGGGAGTCAACCTGATTTTCCAGTTTCACATCACCGGCGACCAGGGCGGTGACTGGAACGTGGTGGTCAAAGACAGCGCCTGCCAGGTGAACACAGGGGTCAACCCCAGCCCCAGCGTGACCTTCACCATGGAGGATGCTGACTGGGTGGCCATGTGGAGTGGTGAGCTCGACGGGATGAAAGCCTTCATGACGGGTAAGCTTAAGCTTTCGGGAGACATCATGTCTGCCCAGCTATTACAGTCCCTGTTCCCTTTCTCATAAACCCGTGACCGGTCCCGAACGGACCCGGTTTTCGGTATTGCGGATAATGGTACGGTGCGGTTCGTTCTCAACTTCACATCGTTGAAGCGATCAGCGCCGCTCCGATGGCGCCGTTTACCTGTGCGTATTCCGAAACAATGATGGGCGTGTTCAGTTTTTTTTCAAGCGCCTTTACGACTCCGATATTTTTGGCGACCCCCCCGGTCATCATGACCGGTGGGGTAATGCCGATCCTAGCTCCCATAGCCATTATACGGGAAGCAATAGAGGCATGAATCCCTGCAATGATATTTTCCCGTTTTGCTCCTTTGGAAATCAGGGAGATTACCTCTGACTCGGCAAAAACCGTGCACAGGCTGCTGATGGATGCGGTATTGTCCGCACGGAGCGATAATTCGCCAAATGCATCCAGGTCCACTTCCAGGGCGCGCGCCATGACCTCCAGAAACCTTCCCGTTCCCGCAGCACACTTGTCATTCATGGAAAAATTCTGAACCTTTCCGTTTTCATCGATCACAATGGCTTTGCTGTCCTGCCCTCCGATATCGATAATGGATCGTATCGCCGGATTCAAAAAAATCCCGCCGGCCGCATGGCAGGTAATTTCCGTAATCGCTTTGTCGGCGAACTGAATGCTGTTTCTTCCGTATCCGGTGGCAACGATCCTGTCGATCCCGGAGGCTGTAAGGCCAAGTTCCGACAGGACCAGGTCAAAGACCTGCCTCCCCGCATTTTGGGCGTTGTATCCGGTCAGGATGACGCGCACGCCCAACAACCTCTTGTCCTGTATGATTGCCGCCTTGGCGCTGATCGAACCTACATCGATGCCTGCTGTTAACATGAAGTCCTCATCGCAGCATTTCAATAAACGCGTCAATCCGGGTTTCGACCTGGCTTTCGGAAAAACTCCTCTCATCGGTCATGTCGGCCTCGATCATCAGGGTGGGAATGCCGACCTTTTCCTTAATGAGTCTCTGTATGTCATACTGGCCCAATGAATAGGGCTTGCAGCTCCGGTTGGAATGAAAAACCACTCCGTCGGCCTCGTATTTTTCAACCATTTTGATAATGTTGTCGGCCATGATGTCGGTTCCGGTGTTGAGAAAAATCCTGGTGTACATTTCTGCCAGGGAACCTAAAAAATCGTTTTCATCCAGGTATTTCATAGTGCCGCACCACCCGGAGGTATAGGTGTCTGCCACCAGGCAGGCNNACCCAGACCAGCCGGTATTTTTCCTCCGGAAGCATCCCGATGCCCTGGGCGATTCGGTCTTTCATTTCCTGGAGCAGGGATTCGTAATAATCCACGGCGATCTGCGTTCCCCGCAGGGTAACAATCATGGCAAGGTGAAAAAAAGCATCGAAACAGGTCATGGGAGCCGGCCGGTTCATGGTGGTATCCAGGATTTCCTGCCAGAGCTTCTGCCCCTGGACGGACAGTCTGCCCACTTCTTTCATGCGGTCGTAATCAAATGGCTTGCCGCAGATTTTCTCCAGCAGTGTGATATATTCCTTTATCTGAGCCGTTACATACCGCTTCATGTCGGGATTGAATTCCGTGTGGCAGATCGGCGTATCCAAAATGAACAGGGGCACATTGAAATACCGGGCCTGCACCTCGTACCACTTCAGCACGGTCCCGCAGATATTGTTGCAGCAGATCAGCATGTCCGGCGCCGGCAATCCGCCGATGGGGCCTCCGTTCACTGTCGCACAGGCGATGTCAGCCCGCGCATAGGAACAAAGG
>OMSV01000143.1 GCA_900290385.1 Syntrophobacter sp. SbD2
TCAAATCAAAGCGAGTATAGCCGTTTTCAGCTAAATGCAAGGCTTACTGCAACATAGCAAGCTTCGTGGTGAAAAGCCCTACCCCGGCCCGTCCCCAATACTCACCTCCGGAATCACCCCCAAAACCGTACACGGAAGCGGGTTGTCCTGCTGGATGCAAACATCGTCATCCACCAAATAATCCGCTGATATTATTAATCTTTCATCCCCCGTAAAAAGCGGCACAGCCGCCCCCATACTCACCGATGCCGTCCGCTCCTTTATCTCGGTAAGCCTCGTGAAGTCCGGCCCGACCTTAAGGCCCCTTGTGTCCGCTACCCTCACCGCGACCGCCGCTATTTTCTTGCGGTAATCCTGGACCTGCATCACCATCCCTTCAGGTTCCATGCAAAGGGTCCGGAGCTGCGAGACGTAAGGCAGCCCGACGGTCACAAGGCTTGCTGCATTTTGCAGCGTAACGGTTCCCCCGGACACCACCTGCTGGGGCTGAACGCTTCCATCGGCAAGAATGCTTACAGTAGCCCCGTTGAGATGATCCAATCCGCTAATCACCGTCGCCGGGCTTCCCGAATACTGAAGCCCACAGTCTACAAACCACGCCTTTGTCACATCGGCCGTCATCCCGGAAGTGTTTAGTCCGGGACCCATCGATGATAGAAAGTTCCTGGCGTTCATCCGCTCGACGTATTTCACGGGATTTCCGCCGTTCACACCGGGAATGGTCCTTTGGGTCACAAAGTAAACCGAATCCACGTTTATCCCGGCCATCTGCTGGTTCATGCCCTCAAGAAATGCCAGCTCCTCAGAGAGCCTGAAAGCGCGGTCGTTACCGGAAAGCGCCACCAGGTCGACGTCGATATCCGAGTAGGTCTCGAGCATTCCGCAGGTCTCGGTGATCTGGGCAGTGGTCGATTTGCCCCTGGGCACGCCTTGATTTAAGAGCCGCCAGTATGCGCTCGGCAAGCCTGTTCGGATGGTCGTTTTATGCCCGGTCGGAAGATTCCCTTCCACCCAGAGCATGTCGTCTAAGATTTCATTGGTCTGAGACAAAAGATTGATGATCTCGGCAATCTTTCCGTCGTCATCTATCCGTCTGGCCCAGTCCGCCAGTGTCAATGCTACGGGTCCTATAGTCGCCATTTGTCACTCCGTTCCAGGTTATTAGGCTGAAGGCTGAAGGCTGTTAGGCAGTACCTAAACCCCTTCAGCCTATCTACCTTCAGTCTGCGTTTCGTTCATCGTTGGGTACATTTTCGCAAGAAGGGTGTCCTGCGTGTCTTTCACCGGGCCGCCCGAAAGCGATCCCGGCTCTTTAAGCAAGGTCCCCATCTTCACAAACAACTTCACAATAGCGGGATTATTCCCGGCCCCCGTCATGTTGAGCGCATCTCTCAGGCTCTTGGCCTCTGCCTCATCTTTCACGAACGGGTTTGACTCTCCGGGCACAAAGATTTGAGCCGCATCCTTGATGCTCTGCTCGAACTTCGTTCCGCCAATATCGGGGTCCGCCTTTACCTCAGCCTGCCACTTCGCCTGGGTCTCAGCCCACAGCTTGTAGGGGGCCTCAATCTGAGCCCGCAGTTTCCCCCCTCCAAAATCGAGCAGCTTCTGTGCTTGCTCCTGAGTCAGGTCAAGCTCTTTTGCCAGCCCCTTGAACTCGGTCGCGGTCTGCTCATCGAGGGTAGTCCCTTCCGGGATTGTAAATTCCGTATATTCCTCCAGAGCGCGAGGCTCCGGCTTTTCTTCTATTGGTTTACCGTCCGGCCCTAGTTTGGGCTCCGGCGGCAATGGCTTTCCGTCCGGACCAAGTTTCGGCTCCGGAGTTGGCTCGGGAGTCGGAATCGGCTCAGGAGCGGGAGGGTCCCCAATCAAAGGAGCGGGGGGATTAATCCCTGTATCGGGAGCTGGTGTTGGTGTCGGGCTTGGGGTCGGTTCTGGATCAGGCATACCGTTTACCTTTCATTTTTGTAGTGTTGTGATATCGTGCAAACCACAACCAAGGGGGAAGCCATGTCTGAAAGCTACAAAGTGACCAAAATAAGATGCATTATCTCCAGACCACATGGCATCATGGAACATCACGAATGCGATATGATCTTTATTGACCAGGTTCCCCATCTTGTCCTTGAGTGGCGGCATTATCCGGACGATTCCGTAAAACCGCTTTATCTTGTTCGGTTAGATCCACAGTTTCTTCAGCCGCTATTAGGATGGGCGGATGTGAAGTACATGTATGAACATCCGATTTCAGATCCTCGATCAGCCGATTAATCTCTGCGTCCACGATACGTCCTAATTGTTGCAGCTTGGCCACGCACAACATCCTTCCGAACTCCAAAAAGTCCTCGGGCGAATTGCCAACGAATCTGGTCCCGCTTATTACCTGCGAATCAGGCATGTTTCTTCCTTTCAATTCTGGCTTTCACCAGAAATTCATATAATTTGGGGTCCTGTTTTCTCACGGCTTCCAGGATCTGGCGCTCCGGATCTTTGGCGTGCTCTTCGCAATCCTCGCGCACCTTGTCGTTGAAGCTCTTCCAATCCCCGTTGTGGCCATGAAACAAATGACAGTTGAGATATCCGCCCTCTTCGCAGAGGGTAATGAAATTCGCTGGGTCCAGTTCGAGCGCCGGCGCAAGGTGAAAGGGCGCGATGTGATGCACCTGGAGCTTTGGGCCGGGCTTCTTGGGCTTCCCGTTTGCATCCAGCTCGACCTTTGCCCCGCACCACTGACAAGCGGGTTCTTTCGCCAGGTGGGCTTTCTCCACCTTGTGCCACTTCGGGCTTCGAAGATGAACGGGCTTGCCCTTGACCAGGTCGTGAACATATTTGAGATGCCGCTGCATTGAGTCCCCTCATGTTATGTGACATGGCGTGTTATGTGACATGCTGCCGGGGGCAATAAAAAAGGAGGCAGTCGATGTGTCGGCACCGACATGCCTCCTTAGTTATTCTATTCGCCGCTCTCGCCTGGCCGGGCTAAAGCGGACCCCCTATAGAAATCTTAGGCTGGCCGTCTCTCCGGCCTGTCACGCGCATCTTGCGGCCCGCGTTCGCCCCTCTGTTATGCCGTCGTAGCGGTCATGTGGGCATGCGCCCTGGGTTTGTCCGTGTAAATCCGTGTCATCCGTGGTTCAGTCCTTTTCTTTCTCCTGATTCTCACTCACCATCCTTGTATACAACTCCGGGCTCAGCCGATTGATTTCAGCCGTCAGATGTAGCCCGATATTCCTATGCCCCTCATGGAAAGCCATTGCCAAAGCATCCGATGAATATGAACTATGGTAAACCCCGCATCGAGAAAGAAGGTCCCACATCCACATGCGTCCCTCGGGATCTGACATGATTTTACGAAGCGCCGCTTTCTTTTGCAGCTCGCGGGTCTTCTGCCTGCTTTTGGCTTTGGCCACCTGCTGGGCGTCGCCTGCGTTGTATGCGGTTTGCTCTTCAGCCATTTGTCGCCCGTTTCTCCCACTGTTCTTTGGTCATCAGAATTCCCTTGATCGGACAGTCCCATGTGACGCATCCGCACATCCGCTCTTCGTTATAGCTCCAAAGCGCCTGCCCTCCGCAGAAGGGACACGGTACGGTTAATCTTTGCCTCATGCCGCGAGAGATCCCGGGACTGGAAGCGTCTCAACAACTTCACCGGCCGCCGCCTGTTGTTGCATGGTCGTTTCCTTCTCCGCGACCAAAGCAGCCTGCTTTGCCTTCATCTCCGCCACCAGGTCTTCACGTTCTTTCGCCGTCAGCTTCCGAAGCGATGTCTGCTCCCATGCCAGCCCGCAATGCGTGCAGCGCAGTACTTCCTGCTCCGCTGGCTGCGCCACTCCTATCGGGGAGAGCAGGGCGGATATTTCAAAAATCCTAACCGCCCGTTCAAAGATATTGTTCATGCAATTCGGGCAATGATAACTCGCACAGGCGGCGACATTAGGAATCTGCACCTGCACCCTCTGCGGCATTACGCCCGCGCCGTTATTCTTTGCTTTTGCATATTGGCCATGGCTCATTTATGCCCCTTCCTCTGCTGCTGTTTCCCAGGGTTCCTCGTTAAGGATCATTTGAAAGCGCGCTGTCCAAAGCTTGTTGCAAGCACACCCCATATTCGGGGACTGCTGGTTGTTCGGGCACGTATCACACGGGCAAATAATTTCGGCCCGCTCTCGAATGATTATCATTGCGCCACTCCTCCACCGGCCTGCCCATACCCAAGCATCTTATGCAGCGCGCTCTGCCCTCCGCCCACGTCCGTCTCGCTCAAGGTCTTCGCCCCCTGAACTCCAGCCATGCTCATCTGCGCCGCCTGGGCGGCTGCCGCCTGCTGGGATCTCTGCTTCCTCACCGCGTCCCGCTTTTGCTGCGCTACAATGAGTTTTTGCGTTACCCCGATAAGGTCCGCGTACTCGCGCACCGTTTCGTCCATGTCCACGTTATCGAGCACTTCGGGTTTGGCTGCGGCCAGGTTTCCAACAAAGGCCACCAGCCGCTCGATACCCGTTGTGGCAGTGGATTTCTGCGCATCGGCAAGAGTTGAGATCGTTTCGATATCAAGAGCGCGATTCCGTATTTCAGGCGGCGCCGGTGGAAGCAGCCCGGCCCGGTGCATCATTGCAAATACCCGGTCGATCATCGGGTTTATCAGCTCGAACTGGCTGCGCTCAAGAAACGGTCCGAGCATCAGCATCTTTTCCTGCTTTCGCTCGATGATTTCCGTCGCAGTCCTCACGGTATCAAGCTGCGAGATCATCAGGAATAGATCGGCAAAGAAAGCTCGATTGATCCTTTCCTCGGCCTTCGCTATCTTTTCCTCTGCGCCCTGGATATTTGGAGGGACTTCATACGCTGGTTTAAAGCCGCTTTGTGCAANNACATCGGCCACCATCGGAGGGTTTAGCACCTTGTCTATCGCCTGGGCGGTCCGTTTCTCCAACTGCTGGAGCATCTTCGAGCTTGCGAGCGCCTCCATGCCCGGGGACCTGCCGTACGAATCGTTTCCGATAACATGCCACCTCGGAGCGCAAAAGGGCTGCTCGTGATAGCCTCGAAGCTCTAACACCAGGTTTTGACTCTGTCCCCATTCCCAGATTACAGATCTGAACTTTCGGCCTTTTAGCCCCGGGACCTGGGGAGCGCGGTCGTCGTTTGGCTCGATTGCCTGGGCCACGTTTACTTCTTTATCGAGCTGCCCTGAGGCCCAAAGACTTTTGACCTGGGGACTGCAAGCCTCAAGTCCAAATCGTTCAACAACTTGACCGGTGGCAAGCACATATTCCCGGTAAAGAGTATCAATTTGATTCTTTCCGGAAGACGCCAGGTAATACTCGCCGGCTGTGAGGGTCTGACACCTGATAACATCATCGTAGTCTTCCTCGATCAGCATGCACCCCGTGCCAAAGCAGCCCAGTTCCTCGTAGATGACGTGCAAGGCGTTGTAACCGTTGCTCTGGGAGAGCACCGTAAGTAAGCGTTTGGTTACTTCATCAAGCCACAGACGGACGGGTGTGTTATCGGATACATCCATGTCCCGGATAGAAAGCCGAAACCAAGGGCGAGCAGGAGAAGTAAGACCAGCCATAAGGCCCGCCGCAAGCGTTCTGAGAGCAAAGATGGGA
>OMSV01000127.1 GCA_900290385.1 Syntrophobacter sp. SbD2
CCCATCCGGCGGACGGAAATTGCGCAGTAGTGGTAACTTCGAGGGAAAAAGCAGCCGAACTGAGCGCGGATTCTTCTGTCGAGGTCCGGGTGGTCTCGTACGGCTTTTCCAGGGCAAAAAAGGGCTTCATGGCTATGGCGGTTGTCCCTGCGGTCAGAATGGCCCTTGACAAAGCAGGCATAGGGGTCGCCGATCTAAAAGCCATAAAGACCCATAATCCCTTCGTCACAAACGACCTCTACATGGCCCGGGAACTGGGCATCGATGTAATGGGCTTCAATAATTACGGGTGCTCCCTGATTTTCGGGCATCCCCAAGCCCCCACGGCGGGAAGGCTCATCATCGAAGGCATCGAGGAAGTGGCCAAACTGGGGGGCGGATATCTTCTGTGGGGAGGATGTGCGGCAGGTGACACGGGTGCCGCTATCGTAATAAAAGTCGGTTAGGCGGCAGGGGGCGGTGTGGGATCGCCAGCCAGGATTGACGCAGCCGGAAGGCCGCCTGTCCCGGCATACGCCGGGGGCGGCGGCAGTTTTCCCGGATTAGTCAGAGGCGAGCCACCCGGGGAGAGGGCCGCGCACTTCGCGGTGACGCGTATGCGGGAATTTTGGGAGTCGAGGCACCCCAGTGCCCATGAACTGTGGTTATAAAAGTATTATCCTTATGGTGTGAGATAGTTTCTAATTATTCTTCTCTAGTAAGTGTTCACAGGACATATCTGTTGAGTTAACGGCATCAGGCCCGGCCCCCTACCCCACCCGACCCCATCAAATAGTCCTATGGTTCCGCCTTTTTATATATAATGTGCTCGTCCGTAACCCAGTAAATCACAAGGAGAATCAGGACATGGCGCGTAAGTCTTCTACAAAAGAGCATCCTCCTGAAACCAGCGATACAAAACTCCAGCAAGCTTTATCCAACTGGCTCATAGAGGGCTCTCCGGTGTTCATGTTGGAGCTCGGCCACGATGGCCGCATTCTGCTGATAAATAAGGCCCTTTTGCAGGTCATCGGCCGTACGAAAGAGGAAGTAGCCGGCAAAGAGTACTTTACCGGCCTTATTCCTGAAAGCGATCACGACGCGTTGACCAGGCTCTTTGGAACTGTCGGCCCTTCGCCGAAGACCGTAAGGTTGGAAACCCACCTGATCGCCGCCGACGGTCAGCTAAGACTAATTGAATGGCATGGGCGCCCGGTTTTGGATTCGGAGGGCCTGGGCAAGATCATATGCTGTGTCGGGACGGATATCACGGAGCGCCGGAGCAACAACGAGGAACTTCTGCAAACAAGAGACTACCTGGAAAACGTTCTTGAGAACTCCCCGGACGCCATCGGTATAGTGGACCCCAAAGGCCGGTTTATCAAATGGAACCATACGGCAGTCGAACTCTACGGCTATTCCAACGAAGAATTCCGGGGCGAGTACGCTTTCAATTGGTATGCGGATAAAAATGAACTTGCCGTCATGGTGGCGGTATTGAGAAAGCAGGGATTTGTCAAAAACTATGAAATAGGCATGAAAAAAAAAGATGGGACGATCATACCCTTCGACGTATCGATAAGCCTTCTAAAAGACAAGAGCGGTTCGCTGATCGGAAGCGTCTCCGTCGCCCGGAACCTGAGCGAGACCAAAAAAGCGTTGAAGGCCATCGAAACCGCCAATTCCCAGCTCCAGGAGGAGATGGAAAAACGCCAGCTGGCATTGGATGCGCTTGAAAAATCGCAGAACGAATATCGCACTATATTTGAAAATACAGGAAACGCCACGATCATCATTGGGGAAGATGCGACTATTTCTTTGGCAAATGCCGAATTTGCCAGAATTTCCGGGTACGCCAAAGAGGAGATTGAAGGCAAGAAAAGCTGGACTGAATTTTTCTCGGATGAACACCAGGCACTGATGAAGGAATATCACCGGCTGCGGCGAATCGACCCCCATGCGGCTCCCAGAAATTATGAAGCATCTTTGAAAAACAGCCAGGGCCATTCCAGGGATATGTTTCTGACCGTTGCCGTTATTCCGGGTTCGCGAAAGACCGTGGCGTCATTACTCGATATTACGGAGAGAAAACAGGCGGAGCTGGAGCTGAGGAAGTCCCATGAGGAACTGGAACAGCGCAGCTACGAAATATCACTTCTTAACGAGATGTTGAACCTGCTGCAGGTATGCGGCACCGGAGAAGAAAGTTACTACGTCCTCGGGAATTATATACAAAAGCTTTTCCCATCGGATTCCGGCTTCCTGTATTTGCTCAAAGACGCCAAATCCACGCTCGAGGTCGTCTTTTCGTGGGGAGATTCCTTAACGAGCGAAAAGGTTTTTGATTACGATCACTGCTGGGCTTTGAGACAAGGGAAAGTTCACATGGTCGAAGAGCCGGGGGGTGTTGTGTGCCGGCATCTG
>OMSV01000128.1:0-3564 GCA_900290385.1 Syntrophobacter sp. SbD2
AAGGATTTTTCGGCCTCGCCACTGGCGGGTGTGCCGATCGCCATAAAAGACGTGATCTGTATCCATGGGTCTATTACCACCTGCGGCTCGCGCATGCTCCAGGGATTTGTTGCTCCCTACAGCGCAACGGTGATCGAAAAACTCAGGCAGGCCGGGGCCGTTTTTATCGGCAAGACGAACATGGACGAGTTCGCCATGGGATCATCCACGGAGAATTCGGCTTTTATGAAGACCCGCAACCCATGGGACCTGGACCGGGTTCCGGGTGGGTCGAGCGGGGGTTCGGCAGCGGCCGTCGCAGCCGGATTGTGCGCCGGGGCGCTCGGGACAGATACCGGGGGTTCGATTCGGCAGCCGTCATCCTTTTGCGGCGTTACGGGCATTAAACCAACGTATGGCCGGGTTTCCCGCTTCGGGCTCGTAGCCTTTGCGTCGTCCCTTGACCAGATAGGGCCGATAACCAGGGACGTTGAAGACGCCGCCATCTTGCTCCAGGCTATCGCAGGCTATGACCCCAGGGATTCCACATCGGTGGATCTGCCTGTCCCCGAATATAGGACCGCCCTCAAAGAAACCATTCGGGGCCTGCGCCTCGGGATTCCCCGTGAATATTTCATCGAGGGAACGGACCCGGAAGTCGAGACCGCTGTTAGAAACGCAATCTCCACTTGCAGGCAACTCGGCGCGCACATTGTGGACATTTCCCTGCCTCACACCGAATACGGCATTGCGGCTTACTACATAATCGCCCCGGCGGAGGCCGCTTCGAACCTGGCGCGCTACGACGGAGTAAAGTACGGGCACCGCGCCCAGGGGACCATGGATCTTATCGAGATGTACCGGAAAAGCCGCTCCCAGGGGTTCGGCGCAGAAGTGAAGCGCCGCATAATGCTTGGCACATACGTATTGTCGGCGGGCTATTACGATGCCTACTACAGGAAAGCCTCCCAGGTCAGAACGCTCATCAGGCAAGATTTCCTTGATGCCTTCGAGAAGTGTGACGCGATACTGGCGCCCGTCTCCCCAATTGCGGCCTTTAGGCTGGGGGAGAAAATGGATGATCCCCTTCAAATGTACCTAAGCGATGTATTTACGCTCCCGGCAAGCCTGGCCGGTATTCCGGGAATCTCCACGCCCTGCGGTTTTACAGCGCAAAACCTGCCGATCGGGCTTCAGATTCTCGGGCCTCATTTTCGGGAGGAACTGATTCTGCGCATTGCCTACCAGTTTGAACAGGCCACACCATTTCACCTCCAAAGACCTGAGGTGTAGACTGTTTTGCCTGTTCGCCTCCGGTGGAATCCGCAGTTCGCGTGGAGGGGATGCACTTGTTTGTCCGGGGCCTCAATCCTTGTCTTCCGTTGAACTCTTATGGGCCCACAAACGCCTGGTTAGCACATAGCTTCGGATTATGCCGGGCAGGAACAATACCAGACCGCTTATGCAGAAGAACCAGGCACGCCATGACGTCAGCGTGTCTAAGCCTTTGATGATAAGCAGGGTACCAAGAACGACGGCAAAGATCGCAAGAAGATTCCAGCGCATTTCTCTTCCCCCCTCTTATGATAGACTTATATAATACCTTACTCGGGAAAAAATGCGCCTGAAATAATAAGAGCGGCAACCGTGCGCGCAGCCGTGCAGAACGCACAGAGATTAGACGTGATGCGTTTGAAGGCAAGCCAAATGTTAAGCGAATCAGAAAGTGAAGTTACAATGGTGTAAAGTTTCACTTGCTTTTCTCTGCCAATGCTGACGACCGGGAAAAATTCCGTTCCCTGACCATGGTCACATTCGTATTGCGCAGATCAGGCGCACTTACCGTCGGACAAGACGCAGTCGGCGGCGTTCTCCGGCCCGACTCCGTTGAACTGCAGAAAAGAAACCGCCCCCTGCTGTCCCATGTAGCGCCCCAGGATTTTTGGATCGGTTCGAGCCAAATCGACCAGTACCAAGGCATCCAGAGCATTGTTGAATTTGGGGTCAACGCTATAGCCCAGAAACTTTCCGCCGAGCTTCATATAGTGCTTCAGCAGTATGGGAATGCCTGCTCCGTTCTGCTCTATGTCGGATATCAATTCTGATAAATCCTGTACTTGATTAACCATCGAATAGGCCAGTCCCAGGTGCTTTTTCCACATCGCCCTAAAAGAAGGGGAATTCCTGGCCCGCACGAATCTTGCCAGATCGGAATGCGTATGGCCCTGTTTTAGGAATTCCACCATCAGCTTACGGGAAACACCGAGATATTCACTGTTTATGCTTACTGCCCCGAAAAGGAACCGGTATTGGGGATGCTTTGTTACAAAGCTGCCGATCCCCGACCAAAGAAGCATAAGAGGCTGGTATGTCTTCTGATGCTCGGGGCGCACAAAAGATCTCCCTAACTCCAGGGCCCAACGGAATTTGAGGGCCATTTCATCCTTGTACTCAAAAAGAGTGCTCGTATAAAGACCCGTAAAACCGCGCTCCTTCAGAATTGCATCAGCACAGCCGAGCCGGTATCCCCCAACAATTTCATTGCGTTCCCGGTCCCAGAGCATTATGTGCTGATAATACTCATCAAAGCGGTCCAAATCGATAGCATTTCCGGTCCCCTCGCCTGCTTTTCGAAAGCTGATCTCCCGCAACCGCCCGATTTCGTGAAGTACGTTCGGGATCTGTGCAGCAGATGCGCTCACCACATCAAAATTCTTCGATGAAAAAAGAAGCTGCCCCGGAGGCAAACCACGGATTTCTGAGGCAATCAAGGCGTTCTCTTTCGCTCTTGCCACTGGACGATGTCTTGCAGCGCTGTTAATCGGCCGCCGGAACAACGGGTTCCTATGCTTTGCGCATTTGCGATTCCGCAGATTGTAAGTCCTGAGGCGCAGGTAATCCATTATTGCCGAATCACCGAGTTCAGCCAGCCTCTTGAAAGGCACCGGTCTGCCGACATGGACCCGAACCACCCGGCGCCGCTTTTTGAGGTTCTCCGCCGGCAACATCAACGTGCGAAACAGAGGATGCAAAAGACCGAGCCCGCAAAAGAGCGGGCTGTTGTGACCTTCGAAGTAAACCGGGAGAATGGTCGCCTCGGACTTCCTGACAATCCGGGCGACCGTCTGGCTCCACTGCCGGTCCATTACGCTCAAGCTGCTCAAGTGCATGTGGGAAACCTCGCCAGCCGGAAAGATACCCAAAGCCCGCCCGCCCCGAACCCATTCGATGGCCTCTCTCAACGGCTTGAGGTTACGCGCTACCGATCCCTGTTTTTCGAAAGGATCTACATAAATGAGCAGTTCATTGAGGTCACGGACTCCCAGGCCGTTCAGCAAAAAATTGGCCATGATTTTGATGTCGCTTCTCTTCTTTAGGAGAATCGAGGCTAGAATTATGCCTTCAATGGCGCCAAAAGGATGGTTGGCCACCACCACCAGGGGCCCTTCCGAAGGCGCTCTGGCTTGATCGTTTGCGGAAATCTCATAAGTGACGCCAAGCACTTCAAGGATACGATCCGGTATTGCCGTCTCGTTTGACATCGTACTAAGCCGTGAACAGAGATAGTGCACCCTTTTGAGCGGT
>OMSV01000128.1:3574-7981 GCA_900290385.1 Syntrophobacter sp. SbD2
CGTACTAAGCCGTGAACAGAGATAGTGCACCCTTTTGAGCGGCAGTACCCGCTTGAGAAACAAAGACTTGAAACGATGTCCCCACCACGATTTCAGGCTGGTTCCACCAGGCCCGTAAAGTGCTTCCACTGCGCCGCCAACCATCTGTTCCATGAGTCTCAGGCTCCTGCTTTTCAGTTGGATGATACTGATCCAGTCTAATTTTTTTCATAGGGAGATGGCGGGAGTATAGGAGTATTGTGTGACAGTTCTGTGAGACCTGAGTTAAAAAACAGTTACAGGCGCCATTCTCTCGCAGGCAAGAACTCTGTTGACTTCTGGTATTTAATTTTGCTATTCTGCCAAAAAGGAAAACGTTATGGACGGCAACGCTTATTACCTTGAATTACGCGCCAAAATTTTTAAGGCCCTCGGGCATCCGAGCAGGCTCAAAATGGTCGAAGGCCTTTTTGAGGGTGAACTGTGTGTTTGTGAACTCCAGGCGATGGTTGGATCTGATATTTCAACTGTTTCCAAGCATTTGAACATACTGAAGGAAGCCGGAATCCTGCAGGATGAGCGAAGAGGCACCAACATCTACTATTCTTTGCGGATGAAGTGTGTTGCGAACTTTCTCAGTTGCGTCGAGGATTTCGTCGGCCGGAGACTGCAAGAACAAATCGAGATGCTCAGCCAATCGAACGCTGTTTCTTCAAGGTAGGGCAATTTTTTTTGCCATAACTTGCTTATTTGACCAAATACGCAAATCTTACCCAATGAGAAATCTAGGCGGAGGTCGGTGCGTCTTCGTCCTTGAGGATGGGACATGGAAAAAAAAGATATCACGCAGATCAAAGTTGGCAAAGATACGATCGGTCTAATAGGTATTAAGCAACTCATGGAAAGAATGGGCGGGACTCATGCGGACAAGACCGACGAGGAAGTTCGCTCTTTCATGCTGAATCGGCTGGGCCAGGACAACTACATCCCGAGTAGTGCAAAAGAGGACTACGGCAAAGCTTTTGTTCGGGAGTTTCGGAAGTTCCTTGGGCAGCCCTACACGGAAGACACCCCACATGGGCTCCAAATCAAGGTCCTCGGCACAGGGTGTAATCAGTGCCGTTCATTGACACGAATGATCATGGAAGTGCTCGCGGAGATCAATCTCCCTGCCGGCCTCGATCACGTGACAGATATCAAGGAGATCGCCCGATACGGCATCATGGGCTCTCCAGCGCTTCTTATAAACGGTAAGGCGGTCTCAGTGGGAAGTGTTCCCCCAAGGGACAGAGTCAAGAAGTGGCTGGTTGAAGCCAGCCAATCCCTTGGCAGAGAACAATAAAATGCTCAAGTTTCCATGTGGTTCCACTGGCGATATGAGACCAAACCGAGGGGAATAAGCAGTGAAAACAGTTCAAGGAAGCACATGTGCCTGCGATGGAGTGTGCAGCACAGAAGCGCCCGAGATGGTAAAGACGGCCGCCTCTTCAAACAACAGGATGATGACCGCGAGATACATCCTGCTTGGGGTCCCTATGCTGGTGGCCTGGTGGTTTATATATAAAAGTCTCGAGCCCTTTGCCGGTTGGTTGGCTCGTGACTTGGTGCAATTCCTTTCCATTCATTTTCCAGCGCTGGGGAACACCGAGCATCTTAGAAGCGCTCTGGAGTTCTTATTCTACGACACGCCCAAAGTCCTCATGCTCTTGGTACTGGTGGTCTTCGGGGTGGGCATCATTCGCTCCTATTTCACTCCGGAACGCACACGCAAAATCCTTGCCGGAAAGCGCGAATCGGTAGGAAATGTGCTGGCTGCTATGCTTGGAATCGTGACCCCTTTTTGCTCCTGCTCGGCGGTTCCCCTTTTCATTGGCTTCCTCACTGCATCCGTCCCCCTCGGGGTGACCTTTTCATTTCTCATTTCCGCCCCGATGGTCAATGAGATTGCGCTGGTGTTGCTTTACGGGCTTTTCGGCTGGAAAATCGCAGCGATTTATATGAGCACGGGACTCATCATTGCGATGCTGGCAGGTTGGACAATTGGCCGGCTCAAGATGGAACACCATCTTGAAGACTGGGTTTATAAAATTCAGGTGGGTGGGAGCGGCGTATACGATGAGGAGCGAAAGCGTCTGGTAGACCGCATCCATTTTGGCCTTGAGGCCGTGCGAGATATCGTTGGCAAGGTGTGGATATACGTCATATTGGGCATTGCTGTTGGGGCAGGCATCCATGGCTATGTTCCGGAGGGATATTTGGCCTCTATTATGGGTAAAGGGGCATGGTGGTCGGTGCCGGTAGCGGTGCTGATCGGCATCCCCATCTACTCTAATGCGGCAGGAATCATACCCGTAGTCTCGGCTCTCATAGAGAAGGGTGCGGCGATGGGAACAGTGCTCGCATTCATGATGTCGGTGGTGGCAATATCGTTTCCTGAGACAATCATTTTGCGCAAAGTCCTCAAGCCGAGGCTTATCCTGGTTTTTACATGTGTCGTCGCTGTGGGCATCATCATTGTTGGATATCTGTTCAATGCGCTGATTTGATACTCGGCGTCTGTCGCAGAACCGGCGAAAGCAAGGAGAGAAAGATGCACATTAAGGTACTTGGTCCCGGATGTAAGAAATGTCATGAGACAGAGAAACTGGTCAAAGAGGTTATCGCTGAAACAGGTTCCGATGCTTTAGTGGAGTACGTAACCGATATAGAGGAGATTGCAAAACTCGGTATTTTCAGTACTCCCGCCGTCGTCGTTGATGGCCAGGTAAAGCTGACGGGTAAGGTCCCTACAAAACCTGAAGTGAAAAGCTGGCTGGGGAAGTAATTTCAGTTGGATACGGCGCTTAAGGAGGTCTCCCATGCTACTCAATAGTTACACCAAGGAATTTGTCCGCCCCGAGTGTAGACCCGAGTCCGAGTCGATACACCTGGTAGCCCGTCTCGATCAGGACATAAGCCAGGTGATTCCGTATCTGAATGCAGTGCTTGGGGGTTTTCAGTACATCAATGACCCTCCCTGCGTTTCCTTCAGGCTGCATGGGAAACTCATCGCGATTCATTCGAGAAAAATCTGCGTAAATGCCCTCAGTGACTTTTCGGAAGGAGAGAAAATCGTCGAATGGCTCCGGCAGGAAATCAACGATATCTGGGAGCGACGGGGAGAAATTCAGCCCCGTTTCGAAAGTGCTCCAAAGCCAAAGGTGCTCGAAATCCTCAAACTCCTCCCCAAGACTAACTGCGGCGAGTGCGGTCAGCCAACGTGTATGGTCTTTGCCACGCAGGTGGCTGAAGGAGGCAAAGACTCCGATGATTGCCCGCCGCTCGATTGGGAGCGGAAGACAAAGCTTGCAGGGTATCTCGGGCAATTCGAATTCGAACCGTAGGAGGAAAAAGGATCAGGCCATGCAGAATGAACGCGTCCTTTTTTTGTGTACCGGCAATACCGCTCGAAGCCAGATGGCGGAGGCTTTCCTGCGAAAGTATGCCGGAAGACATTTGGCGGTTTATAGCGCGGGACTTGCACCCAGCGAGGTAAATCCTTACACCGAACGCGTGATGCGAGAGATCGGCATCGATCTTTCAGGCCAACGCTCAAAAAGCGTTAAAGAGTACCTCGGCAAGATGAGTTTCACCTATTTGATCACGGTATGTGTGGAAGCGGAAGCAAACTGCCCCACCACATTTCCCGGAATCGGCCATCGGTTGTGTTGGGCTTTTGATGATCCGGCGGCAGTCGAAGGATCAGAGGAAGAAAAGTTGCAGAAATTTCGTGAGGTGCGGGATCGAATTGAGAAACGCATCAAGCTCTGGCTCGAAGAAAAGGGCATCTCTTTAGAATAATTTTGTCAGAAATGGAGGCTATCGTGACGGAATCAATTTCCAGGCGGCTCTCTTTCCTGGATCGTTTCCTGACGCTCTGGATATTTCTTGCAATGTTTATTGGAGTGGGTGGAGGCTATCTTTTCCCAAACATCAGGAACGTGATCAACTATTTCCAGGTGGGGACAACCAATATGCCGATTGCTGTCGGCCTGATTCTCATGATGTATCCCCCTCTTGCAAAGGTGAAGTACGAACAGTTGCACCAGGTATTTCGAAATTTCAAGGTCCTGACCCTTTCACTTGTCCAAAATTGGGTTATCGGCCCCATCCTGATGTTCATCCTTCATCCTGATGTTCATCCTTGCCGTCACATTTCTTTCCGGCCATCACGAATACATGGTTGGCCTCATTCTCATCGGCCTTGCCCGGTGCATTGCGATGGTGATCGTTTGGAATGACCTTGCGGCGGGTGACCGGGAATATTGCGCTGGGCTTGTCGCTTTCAATTCGATTTTTCAGGTCCTCTTTTTTTCCGTATATGCCTACATCTTCATCACTCTAGCCCCTCGCTGGCTCGGTATGACCGGGATGGTCGTCGACATCTCG